>NZ_WTPX01000006.1:0-35000 GCF_013036045.1 Alienimonas chondri | reverse complement strand
GCCTCGATTGGGACATGTGGCTTGGCCCGGCGCCCGAGGCGGACTACCGCGCCCTGCCGGAGATGCGGACCGGGTACGGCGGCGGCGTGCCGCTCTATACGAACTGCCACTACGCCTGGCGGAACTGGTACGAATACTCCGGCGGCCAAATGAACGACTGGGGCGCCCACCATGTCGACATCGCCACCTGGGCATTGGGCGCCGACGACAGCGGCCCGAGCAAGATCACCCCGGTGAGCTACTCGCTGCCGGTCGATTACAAGAACGGCTATCCGACGGTCGCCGACCGCTATAACTCGCCCACGAAGTTCGAAATTCACGCCGAGATGCCCGGCGGCGTGCCGCTGATCATCACCAGCGAGGGCGACAACGGCATCCTGTTCGAGGGGACGAAGGGTCGCTTCTTCGTCAACCGCGGCAAGCTGGCGGGCAAGCCGGTCGAAGACCTCGAAAGCAACCCGCTGCCCGAAGGCGCCGTCGAAGCGGTTTACGGCGGCCCGGTGAGCGAAAACCACACCGCGAACTTCATCGACGCGATGAAGTCGCGCGAGCAGCCGATCTCCGACGTCTGGTCTCACAACCGCATGCTCGAAACCTGCCACCTCGCGAATATCGCGATCCGGCTGGGGCGGGAATTGAAGTGGGATCCGGCCAAGCGCGAGATCGTCGGCGACGCCGAGGCCAATTCGTTCCTGTCGCGTGAACCGCGCAAAGGCTACGAAATCCAGATGTGATCCGGTCGCTGCGGACCTCGCCGCCGAGATCGACGTGATCCCGGCGGCGAGGTTCGGCATGCGCCGTAGACAACGACGCTCGACGGCTCTGCTTCCCCGATTCCCACCAGCCGCCCGCCGCTGATGCCCCTCTTCGCCGCCGGTTTGCTGGCTTCGCTGGCCGTGATTGCTCCGGCAGCCGAACCCGATGCGGCGCTGCTGCAGACCCCGGCGTTTCTGTGCGCCGATCAGGCGGACAATCGCATCCGCCTCGTGAACCCGCTCGCCCGGAACGGGGAGGACGCCGCGTTGTGGCTTTATCCCGCGGCGGAAGAGAGGCCGATCGAATATAAGCCCACCGACGCCAAGCGCGTGGAGTTCGGTGGAGAAACGTACATCCTCGCCGCCTATCACTCGCGCGTGCGGCTGATCCGCTTCAAAGACCTTGAACTCGTCAAGGATTATCCGTCTTACAGCAGCTGTCATTCTTACAGCAGCTGTCATTCCGCGGAGCTCTTGCCGGACGGGGCGATCGTCAGCGCCAACAGCAATCATGGCGTATTGCGGCTGCATCGATCGGCGGAGACGTTCGTCGATTTGAAGCTGCCGTATGCCCACGGGGTAACCTGGGACAAAGAGCGGGAACGTCTCTGGGCTCTCGGGGATCGTCTCTATCGATATCGCTACGTGGAGGGGAATCTCCTCCCGGACGGCCAGTTCGAGTTGCCGCTGACGCCGACCGGGCACGACCTGTTTCCGTTGAGAAAAGACTCCAAGCTGCTGGTCAGCAACAACGACGCGTTGTTTCTTTTCGACATCGAAACGGAGGCGTTCGAGACCGTTTCCGAACTTCCAGCGATCAAAAGCGCGAGCCAACATTCCGATGGCTCCATCTGGGTGAGCGAACCCAGAATGATCGAGAACGCCCCCAGCTGGCAGAGCGACTCCGTGATCCCCGTCCTGCCGAAAGGGTCGACAGGCCGTCACACGATCGACGGGGCGAGGTTCTATAAGGCCCGCTGGTGGCAGAAGGTCGAGTTCAGCTACTAAGCGCCGTCCGTTTCTCGCGACGACTTCTCGCGACGACGAGATCGCGACGCCCCGAACGTCGGGACGTTCGAGACTCCGCGATGCTCTCCCGACGTTCGACTCTCACTCCGGCCGTCCCGGGAGATGTCGCGTGAGTGCGATCTCCTCCCGGATTTCCCGGTCGACCCCGTCGACGAACCGCACCATCGCTGCGAGGATCGCCGCGTTGTGTCTCTCGTCACTGTCGCGAAGACGCGTCGCCGTCGCGTTTAAGTCCGCCCGCGCTCGATCGGCTCGCTCTGAGAGTTCTCCGTAAACCTCACCGGGACTGACCGGGGCGGTCGCCGCATCGCTCTGCATCCGCACCTCGTCGAATCGTTCAATCACGGTGAGGGAACGGGCGACGATCTCGTTCAATTCCAGCACGGTCTCCCTGGTGAACGGGGAGCCGAGCTGGTCCAGTTCCTGTTCGATAAACGGCGAGGCCGTCGCCTCGGCCGGTTCGGCGTCCTTCGCTCCATGCGGCGTTTCCTCGATGACGTTCTCGACGGGGGTCGTCATGACGGCTGCTGGAACGCTCTCGTGCGTCCCGTCGGCGCGATCGCAGCCGAACAGCGCCGACGAGAGAACGAGCAGGGCGGACAGCGACGACCGCCGTCGTATGAAGACGGGGCGACGGCGTTTGCGCTTGTTCATTTGAGGGTGCTCGGTCGGGGGAACGAAGTCGAAGTGAAAGAACTACCGGCGTCGGCCGTCGGCGCCGCCCCGGCGATCGCCGGACTCGCGGCCGCTGTCGTCTCGACCGTCACGGCCTCCCTGCGGCCCCCGATTATTGACGGGTCGGAAAGCCGCGGCGTTCAACAGGTGCTGGGCGACGTTCACGCCCAATTCCTGCCCGCCCTCGTCGTCCCACGGCCAATGGCTGCCGTTATAGATCCGGCTCTTGCCGTTCTGCGTCTGGGCTTCGGTCAGCGAGCGGAACCGGACGGGGACCAGCGGTCGGGGCACGCCCAGCGGATCGACGCCCTCGCCGTTGTATTCCTCCGAGACGAAGGTGAATCGGGTGTCGTCGCTGAAGAAACTCCGCATCACCTCGAACGTCGCAGCCCCGAACGTGGAGTGTCCCGAGGGGTAAGCGGGAAACGGCGGGGTCGGCGTGATCGGCTCCCGGGTATTGATGACCGAAATGCCGACCGGCTTCCACTCCTCGTTCTCAAGAGTGACGGCACGCCCGTCCGTTTGCTGCACCCGCCTCGCCGATCGCCGGGCCGATTGCAGCAGAACGGAGACCGGGTTGTCGCCGAGGGTCGAGGACGGCTCCTCCTCGGGGTCGACGCCGTCGGACCGCCGCATGCCGGTCACCGGGCGCCAATAATTGTAATAGTATTTGCTGTCCCAGGCGGCAATGCCCGCGTCCGCCAAGCCGACGTTCACCAGCGCCAGGTATCGGGCCATATCGACCGGATCGTCGATCCCCTCGCTGACGGCGACGGTCGCCGCGATCTGGTTGTACATCCGCGGCGGCGTGCCGAGCAGCGGGGTCGCGTCATATCCCCAAAAGTTGCCGATAAACCGCGATTCCGGCGTCGACAGGCTCAGCGACGTATCGGCGGACGCTCCGTACATGTGCGCCTCCCACCACCCCGTGACGTAGGCCATGGATCCCGGCTCCGGCGGGGGGCCGATGCGAAATTGATCACCGGACCCGAGGGCGAACGGCGTGACGCCGCCCCAGTAGGCGCCGAGGGCAAGGTCGAAGTCGCCGCTGGTCGGCGGGGTCAGGGGATCCGGTTCCCACTGGAAGACATCCGTCGAGCCGGCGTTGATCGGCGTGCCGTCGAACGCCGCCCCGCCGTCGGCGACCTGGCCGCCCTGCCCCCAATCGGGTTCGGAATGCGCGGAGCCGTCGTCCGCCCGCCGGGCAAGGATCGCCTCCGCGGCGGCCTCCCCGATCGCCCGGCCGGCGGCGAGGGCCTCCGGATCGGCGTCGATCTGAGCAAGGTCGGACTCCAGCAGAGCCGCGAGTCGTTCCGCCTGGGCCGGGTACAGCGCGGCCTGTACGTCGTGGGAGGCGTAGGCGACGGCGGCGTCCAGCGACGCCCCGCCGCCGGGCGGGTCGATCTCGTTGTATCCGGCGTACCGCCCGTCGATCGCGTTCGCGGCATCGAAAACCGCGATCTGAACCATCGCCAGACACCGGCTGGTTCGAGTCGGTCCGCCGTTCTCGAAGCCGACCGCGTCGGAGTCCGGGTCCGGCGTGTGGTCGATGGCCCCGGTGTCCAACAGGATCTCATGCCACAGCAGCACACGATCGACGGAATTCTCCACCTGCCTCGCTCGCGTTCGGTTCTTCAGCCGGCTCAGAACGTTGCGGGCCATCGCCGAGCGGCTCGTCTGACCCAGATACCCGATCTTCTGGGATCGGGTGAACTTCTCGCCTCGTTGGTCCCCGCGTTGTTGCCCCGGCGCCGGCGAAGCCGTCGCCAACATCATCACGGCCAGCGCTCCGGCCGCGTACGTCGAGCGTCTCATCGGAAGCTCCTTGTGGATTGAAGGACCGAAACCCAGAATGGGCGACGCCGCTTGTCAGGCGACCAGCGGCTCGCTTGTCGGACGACAAGCGACTCCACTCTCGGACGTCCCGTTGGCTTGTCAAGTGACAAGTCCGAAAGTTTTTCGCGTCCGAGCGTTCCGATCTCCGCTCACCGACCGAGGGAAACGACCCCGTGAGGGCCAAACAGCGCGAACAGACCCGCGAACAGATCGTCGCCGCGGCGCTCACGGCCCTGTCGGAACTGGGGTTCGACGGGGCCAGCACCCGAACGATCGCCGAGCTGGCCAGCGTCAGTCAGGGTTTGCTCACCTACCACTTCAAGAACAAAGAGGAGTTGTGGCGGGCCGCCGCGGATCATCTGTTCGCCCTGCATGACGACTGGATGGAGCGGGCGATCATCTCCCCGGACAAGGCGGACTCCCGCACCAGGCAGCGGGAGTACATCCGTCGCCTGGTGCTCTTTCACGCCAAACACCCGGAGTTCACCCGATTCATGGCGCTTTACGGGAAGACCGACGACGTTCGGTCCCGCTGGCTGGCCGACACGCACCTCGCCCGCACCTACGCTCAAGTGGCGGAGGCGCTGGAGGACACGCCCGCGGCCGACCTGCCGCACGCGTTTTATACGCTGGCCGCAGCCGCCGGCGCGATGTTCAATGCGGGACCGGAATGCGAACGCATCACGGGGATCGACCCGACCTCGCGGGCGTCGGTGACGCGGCACGCGGATTATCTTGCTCGTCTGATGGTCCCGGACGCTCCCGCCGCGGCGTCCGACACATAAACGCGTCCATTGGCGAAACGGGGCCGGAGTGTGGAAACTCACCAGCCCCGCGGGTGACGGGGGCGGGCGCTGCGGAGGCACGCTGTTCGTCGGCGTCCTTGAAATAGCCCGTCGCCTTGCCGTCGCCCCGCCCCTCTTCAAACGGTCCCGCCGTGCTTCGATTCGTCGCTCTTTTACTGCTCTCCCCGTCGCTGCTGGCCGCAGAGCCTCCGGCTGCTGAAAGAAAGTCGCTGCCGCGGAGTACGCCGGAGGCGCAGGGCGTCTCTTCGGCGGGCGTGCGAGCGTTCGTGGAGGCCGCGGACGAAGGCGTGCAAGACATGCACAGCTTCATGCTGCTTCGGCACGGAAAGGTCGTCGCCGAGGGCTGGTGGGGCGACGAGGCGCCCGAGAAACCGCATATCCTGTGGTCGCTCAGCAAGAGCTTCACCTCGACCGCCGTGGGTCTGGCGATCGCGGAGGGGAAGTTCAAACTCGATGATAAAGTGTTGAGTTTCTTCCCGGACGACGCCCCGGCGGAGCCCTCGGAAAACCTGCAGGCGATGCGCGTCCGCGACCTGCTGACGATGTCCGCCGGGCATGCTGCGGAACCCAAGCTGACGGCGGACGGCGTGTGGACGCGGCAGTTCCTCGCCCACCCCGTGCCGCACGAACCCGGCTCCAGGTTCCGCTATAACACGCCGGCGACGTACATGCTGTCGGCGATCGTCCAAAAGGCGACCGGGCAAACGGTGTTGGATTATCTTCAGCCGCGGTTGTTCGAGCCGCTCGGCATTGAGAAACCGCGGTGGGACGCTAGTCCGCAGGGCGTGTCGATCGGGGGATACGGGCTGTTCCTCAAGACGGAGGACATCGCGAAATTCGGTCAGCTCTATTTACAGAAGGGGCGGTGGAACGGGCGGCAGCTCGTCCCGGCCGAGTGGATCGCCGCCGCGACCGCGAACCAGGTCGACAACAGCAAGGCCCCCAGCGCCGGCAACCCGGACTGGCGCGAGGGCTACGGCTTTCAATTCTGGCAGTGCCGTCACGACGCCTACCGCGGCGACGGCAAGGACGGCCAATTCTGCGTCGTGCTGCCGGAGCAGGACGCGGTGGTGGTCATGACCGCCAAGACCCGGACGTTGCAAACGCAGCTCGATTTGGTCTGGAAGCATCTCCTGCCGGCGATGCACGACGAGTCGTTGCCGGCGAATCCCGCGGAGGCCGACCGATTAAAGGCGACGCTCGCCGGCCTTCAGTCCCCTGCTCCGCCGCAGGAAGCGTTTCTCGCCCCGCCGGCGCACGTCGGTCCGCCGCAGGCGGCGCACGCCTTAAAGAGCCGCAAATTTCAGGGGATTCCCAGCCTGGCGGTCGCGCCGGGCGGGCGACTGTGGGCGAACTGGTACGCCGGCCCCACGCCGGGCGAGGATCAGAACAATTATGTGGTCGTCTCGACCAGCGACGACGACGGAGCGTCTTGGCGCGAAGCGCTGGTGATCGACCCCGACGGTCCCGGTCCCGTGCGGGCGTACGATCCCGAATTATGGCTCGCTCCGAACGGCCGTCTTTATATCTTCTGGGCACAGGCCGAAGGCCATAACGGCACCGTCGCCGGCGTGTGGTGCGTGCAGACCGACGAACCGGACGCCGCCCGACCGACCTGGAGCGCCCCCCGACGGGTCGCCGACGGCATCATGATGTGCAAACCAGTCGTGCTCAGCAGCGGCGAGTGGGTCCTGCCGGCGTCGACGTGGCGGGCGACGGACGCCAGCGCCCGCATGATCGTCTCCACGGATCAGGGCGAAACGTGGTCTCTCCGCGGCGCCTGCAACGTCCCGAAGGAGGTGCGTTCCTTCGACGAGCACATGTTCGTGGAGCGAGCCGACGGCTCCCTGTGGATGCTGGTGCGAACGAATTACGGCATCGGCGAGAGCGTCTCGACCGACCGCGGCGCCACTTGGCCGGACCTCACGCCCTCGCAGATCGCCCACCCCAGCGCCCGGTTCTTCATCCGGCGGCTCGCCTCGGGCAAGCTGCTGCTGGTCAAGCACGGACCGATCGCCGAACGCACGGGCCGCTCGCACCTGACGGCGTTCCTCTCCGACGACGACGGCGCCACTTGGACCGGCGGGCTGCTGCTTGATGAACGCAACGGCGTCTCCTACCCCGACGGTCAGCAGACCGACGACGGCCGCATTCATCTCATCTACGACTACAGTCGCACCGGCGCCCGGCAGATCCTCATGGCGACCTTCCGGGAGGAAGACGTCGCCGCCGGCGAAGCGGTCAGCGATGCGGTCGAGTTGCGGCGGGTCGTCAGCGAGTTCCCGGACGGCGAGCTGTGATCTGGATCCAATCTTGGGCGGTGGGTTTCAGAAGTGCCGGAATATGAGCGAGCCGACTTCTGAACAGCCGACGACAATCGGACACCGCACGTGGCGCCTGCTGCGGACGTTGGGCCTGCCATGGATCTTCTGCGGCGGGCTGCTGGGGGCGTTGGTCGGGCTGACCCCGGACTCTGCCTATGTCGACGGTCCTTTTCGCGAACACAGTCCGCGAATCACGGCAGAACTAACACGATCCCAATTTCCGGCCGGCCATCCGGGCGGCTTGGTTCTAGGATGGAACGAGCGGGGCTACATGCTACGTCTTTATGAAATTGATCAGCGTTCGCCCAATTTTTCCCGGGCCAGCGGGCATGCAGAGTTGCTCGGAGTACCGCTGGGCCTCAGTTGGATGTGGGGAGACAGCGGATTGGGATCATGGTGGGTCTACAAGGTCAGTGTGTGGTGGCTGATTGGCCCGCTGCCGCTGTGGAGCGGCTTGAACCTCTGGCGGTGGACGCGACGCAGCGGGTGATCCGCGTCCACGGGTCCGGTCAACTCGCTCATAGTGCCGCGGACGGCTCAAGCGAGCAGTTCCGTGATCGGGCCGTCCGCTTCGCCGCCCTGGAAGTTCTCCGGGGTCGGCACGCCCATCGCCTGGAAGATCGTCTGCCACAGATCGCCGAGGCGACGGTCCTCTTTCACCAAATGCCCCTGATGCCGGATGCCGGCCGCGGCGCCGCCGCAGAAGACGGCCGGCAGGTGGTGATTATTATGGGCGTTGATCGTGCCGCCGCTGGAGCCCCAGGTGACCATGCAATGGTCCAGCAGCGTGCCGTCGCCCTCCTTCACCGACTTCAATCGATCCAGGAAGTAGGCCCACTCCTGCATATAAAGAATATCGGACTTGGTGAACCATTTCAGTTTGTCCGGGTCCTCGCCGTGGTGGGTCATCGTGTGATACCCGTACGGGTTCCCCTCGGACTTCCAGGCGCCGGTGCCGTCGCTGTTGTCCATCCGCGGCATATAGGAGACGACCCGGGTGGAATCGCTTTGTAGCGCCAGCGTGATGACGTCGAACATCAGCCGTTGATAACGACGATAGTCCAGACCGCTTTTGGAGGGGTCGAGTCCCTGATCGGAGCCGAAATCGATCGGGGCCACCTCCGGTTTTTCGCGGTGGAGCCACGATTTCTGCTCCTGCATTGCGACCTCGAGATCGCGGACGCCGGTGAGGTATTCGTCCAGCTTGGAGCGGTCCCCCTGCCCCAGCGCGTGGTGCAGGTCGCGGGCGTCGTGCATCACCGAATCGAGCACGCTGGAGCGACGGGCGAACGCGGCTTCGCGGGCGGCGACGCTCTCCTTGGAATCCGGCCGGAACAATTGGTCGAACAGCACGTGCGGCCGGTTCTCCGCGGGCAGCGGCGTGCCGGACTTCGTCCAGCTCAGCGTGTGGTCCTGCGGGTTGCCGAAGCCGGTGCCCCGCTTCACGCCCAGCACCAGCGAGCGATACCGCGTCTCCTGCCCGATCGCGGCGGCCAGTTCTTGATCGCAGGAGATCCGCAGTTGGCCGCCGGCGTCGTGCGTGGCGGTGCCGGTCAGAAAGGTGCGGTCGCCGCCGTGTCCGCCGGAGTGCGTCAGCTTCAACCCGGAGACGACGGTGAACTCGCCCCGGTGCGGCTCCAGCGGTTCGAGGATCGGCGTCGTCTTGAAGTCCGGTCCCTCGGTCTCCGGGGTGAAGTCCCGGCCGTTGATGCCCAGTCCCCACATGCAAAACACGGCCCGTTTGGGCACGCCGTCATGGCTCTTGCCGGGATCGGGGCGGTCGGCGTCCTCCTGCGCGAACGCTCGCACGCCCATCGCTTCCAGCAACGGCAGGGCGACCGAAACCCCCGCCGCCCCGCGCAACAGCGTTCGCCGGGTGAGCGACTCGCGGGAGAGACGTTGGCGAGACGGGCGGGACATGGGGGCGGTCGGCAGGAGAGGGACGGGACGGACGGCGACGAAACGGAGCGATTATTCCACGCGGAAGGCGTCGCTTTGCACGATGCCGTGAATTAAGGAGCGGATGCGGTCGCCGTCGGATTCTAATTCGGCGACCAGAGCGTCCACCGTCTCGCGATCGCCGTACCCGAGGGGGCGGGCGAGCGCGTAGGTCAGCAGGCGCTCGGCGAAGGCCCGGGCGAAGCGGCCGCGCTGGGCCATTAATCCGGCTTTGAACTCCTCCAGGGAGGTGAAGGCGTGGCCGCCGGGCAGCGTGCCGGAGACGTCTAATTCCGGCCGGTTGCGACCGCGGAAGTCTTCGCCGTTGGCCTGGGTCCGCCATTTCCCGATCGCGTCGTAGTTCTCCAGCGCCAGCCCGTACGGATCGAGCGAACGATGGCAGGACGCGCAGGTCGCTTCGTCGCGGTGAAGTTCCAACCGCTCGCGGACGGTGAGGTTCTCGCCGGCGGCGTTCGGCTGCACCTCGCCGGCGTTCGGCGGCGGGGGCGGCGACGGGTCGTTGAACAGCGTGGCGAGCGCCCAGTTCGCCCGCCGAACCGGCAACGTCCGCGTGCCGTCGGCCAGCAGCGTCATCAAGCCAGCCATCCCGAGAACGCCGCCGCGATGCGCTTCCGGGCCGATCGCGACGCGACGAATCTCCGCTCCCTCCACGCCCTCAATGTCGTAGTGCCGGGCCAGCCGTTCGTTGATCATCACGAAGTCGGAATCGAGGAACGTGGTGATCGGTAGGTTCTCGTTCAGCACCTCGGCGAAGAAGGCGAGCGCCTCCTGCTTCGAGGCCTCCTCCAGCTCCGAATCATAGTCTCGGTATTGATCGGCCGGCATGACGGTGCCGAACTCGTTCACCCCCAACCATTGGGCGCCGAATCCTTCCGTCAGCGCCCGGCTGCGGGGGTCGGCGAGCATGCGTTCGACCTGTCCCCGCAGGACCGCGTCGTCGTCCAGCCGGCCCTCCGCGGCGAGCGCCGTGAGTTCCTCATCCGGCATCGTGTTCCACAGAAAATACGACAGCCGGCTGGCGAGCGCGAATTGATCGAAGTTCCCCTCCCCCGGGGCCGGGCGGTTGAGGAATAAGAAACCGGGGGAGACCAGAATCCGCGTGAGCCCCATCCGCAGGGAGGCGTGGAAGTCGCCGGTCTCTTCGTAGCTCGATTGAATCAGCCCCATCACCCCGTCGATCTCACGCGGTTCAACCGGCCGTCGAAAGGCCCGCGGGAGCAGCTTGGCGACGATTTCGCGGGCGTAGGCCAAGTCCTGCCGCTCATCGCCGTCGAACAGGACCGCGCGGTGACTGGCCGGGGGCCATTGCTCCTGGAGCGGCCCCTCGAACTCCATCCAGTCCAGCAGTAACCGCGGCGGTTGGACGTCGGCGTGCTCCGGATTGACATGCCGGACCGGGCCTTCCCAAGCCCTCGCCCGCTTCCGAGCCTCGGCGAGAAACGCGGTCAGCCGTTGGACCTCCGCATCGTCCCCGGCGGCTCGCGCCCGCTCCATCTTGGACACCGTTCCGTTGGTGTCCTGAAAGAGTTGATTGAAGGTCGGCGTGGAGACGATGTAGTCCCGCAGGTCGCTGTAAAGCAGCGTGATGGTCCGCTTTTGGTCGTCGGCTCCGCGGCGGAGGAACAACGTCGCCTCGACGATGTCCGGGTCGTCCAGCGTCGGCAGGGCGTCGACGGTGACAATTTTCTCCTGCGGCGTTTTGAAGTTATACGCCACCGCCAGCTGGACCGGCTCGCCCCGCGTGCCCGGATCGGCCCCGCAGCGGACGCGGACGCGGTAATAGCCGTCTTCGGGCACTCGGTTCTGAACGCCCACGGTGGCCAGCCGCCCCCACGGATCATCCTTTCGATAAGTCGGCCCGCCCTGGCGAAACAGCACGTCCTCCTCGCGGACCTCGAACGTCGGCGGGCCGGACGGTATTTCCACCTTCTCGTCGACGACGAAGCGGTTGTCCTCCGTGGGGCGGGGCGGGCGGATGCCCATGAAGCCCTCGTCACGGAGTCCCGCCTCCGCCTCGAAGCGGGCGACGTTGACTTCCGGTTCATAGACCGCCTCCCCCGAGGGATAGGGGCCGTCGATCGTCAGCCAATCAATAAACAATCGCGGCACGCGATCCAGCGATTGGGCCAGTTCATACGCCGGCCCGCGGAAGCCGGCCGCCTCCTGCTGCGCTTGAGCCAGTCCCTGCCGCCGTCGGGCGATCTCCGGCTCGTTGCCGCCGGCCACAGCCTGCCGCAGGGCGCCGCGGGCCTGCTTCACGGCTCTGGCGTGCCGTTGATGCTCCGCCGTGGGGCGAATCACCTCTTCGCCCGTGGTCCAGGAAAGATTGAGTTTCTGACGTTCGCCGGCCGCGGCGCTGCGGAGGAAGACCGTGTGTTCGATCACCTGCGGGTCGTCCAGCGGAGCCTCGACGGCCAACTCGAACGAGGCGGCGAGCGGCGTCTTCGCGGAGTATTCCATTCGCACCCGCACCGGTTCGCGACGACGCCCGGCGTCCGCCCCCGCCCGCAACCGCACGCGATACCAGCCGTCCTGCGTGACGATCTCCGCCAGATCCGGCGTCTGCCGACACATCCGTTGGAAGGGGCCGTCGTTCCGGTTCCCCACCGCGTCCACGAAGCGGACGCCGTCCCCCTCGACCGACAGCGGCGCCGGGCCGACCTCCACCCGGTGACCGTCGACGCCGGAGAACTCCGTATAACGCATCTGGCGATCGGGCGGTCGGATGGCCTCTTCCGGCTGCCAGGTCAACGACTGACGCGGCGGCGGGGCGGCGTTGACGATCGCCAGATCGGCGATCCGTTCCGCGACCGCGAGGCTCTGTTCGATTTGCGTCCGGTCGAAGAACAGCCCGGCGCTCAGGCGGTCGAAGCCCTCCGCCTTCCCGTCCGCCGGCAGGTCTTCGACGATCGGCGCCAGCAGCTTCGGATCGAGTTGCAGCAGATCGCGAACGGTGTTGGCGTATTCGCGGCGGTTCAGGCGTCGCATCGGGTGCTGACCGCCGGTCGATCGGGCGGCCCGTTCGGATTCCCGTAGGCCGTCGGCGATCCAGCGGGTCACGGCGAAGGCCCGGTCGGCGTCCGGCCGCGGCATCTCCTCCGGCGGCATGGCGCCGAGGTTGATCTGGTCCATCACCTCCAACCATCCGTCGGACGATTCGCCCGAGGCCAGTTGCGAGGAGAGCCGATCGACGCGGAAGCCCGCCATCCCCTCCCCGTCGCCGTGGCAGTCCCAGCAATGTTCCTTCAGGAAGGGCTTCACCAGCCGTTCATAGTCCGCCGCACGGGCCTCCGCCGGCGCCGGCTCTTCCGCCGGGGCGAACGGGCAGACCGCCAAATAGAATGCCGCGACGGCCTGGGGCGCCAGCCGGCGCCGGGGACCGCTAATCGCGGACTCGATCGGCATCACGAAGACCTCTTGGCAGAAAATCGGACCGGAGACGACGCATGCCTCATCGCACGGGGGCGATCGAGTCAGGATAAGGGTGCGCAGAAGACGCATCAATATGACGCGATGAATGGGGAAGCGATTCCGGGTGAATGCGTCCCCTCGCGTAACGAACCGGCACGCATCCCGGCCGCTTTGCGGGGACTGCGCCGTCTCTGTAAGACGGAATGATGAACCTCGCCTGTCTGACGCTGCTCCTGATCGCCGGTCCGCCGGGCGAGGCTCCGCCCGACGAGCCGCCCGGCGACTTCTCCCGACTGCATCGCATTCAGACGGCCTCGTCCGAGGAGCTGCGGAGCCTGCTGCGATATACCGGAGACCGACTGCCGATCGTCAGCGCCCATCGCGGCGGCTCCTACGAGGGCTTCCCCGAGAACGCCCTCGAGACCTATGCGAATACGATCTCGCATACGTTCTCCCTGCTGGAGATCGATACCCGCTTCACCAAAGACGGACAGATCGTTCTCCATCACGACGAGACGCTGGACCGCACGACGACGGGCACGGGTCGGCTTCAGGATTATACGCTCGCAGAATTAAAGCAGCTGCGTCTGGTCGATCGCAGCGGCCGGGCGACGGCGTTTCAGATTCCGACCCTCGACGAGGCCTTCGACTGGGCGCGCGGCAAGGCGATCCTCGTCCTTGATAAAAAGGTCGTTCCCCTGGAGCGATGCATCGCGGAGATTCAGAAGCACGATGCGGAGGGATTCGCGATGATTATCACGGGCAGCGTGGAGCAGGCGCAGACCTGTCATCGCCTCGCCCCCGGCCTGATGATGGAATGTTTCGTCGGCGATCGCCGGAAGCTCGAGGCGTTCGACGCCTCGGGGGTGCCGTGGTCGAGCATCGTGGCGTTCGTCGGTCATCAGCCGCCGGAGGACCCCGGGCTGCTTCGGATGATCCATGAACGAGGGGCGCTCTGTATGGCGGGCACCTCCCGACATCTGGACCGCGAACTCGTCGACGCCGAACCGGCGGACATGCCGGAACTGCGACGACGGTATCTCGATCTATTAGACGGCGGAGTCGACCTCCTCGAGACGGATCGCCCGCTGGAGGTTGGGCCGATCGTCTCGGCGAACGCGGACCCGACGGAACGACAGCACCGATTCCTGCAAGCGCCGCGCAAAGACAAAGACAAGGCGTCGGCCGGTCCGAATTAAGAGCGGCCCCTCATCCCGGCCGACCGATCCACAGGGTTCCGCGGCCACAGGGTTCCGCGGAGCGTCGACGCGGCCACGTGGAACCGGCAAGCCAAATCCGGGACGATTTCGTCGCTCGTCCCCCCGCGGTCCGCAAACCGACCGCGCCGTAGTCCCTCAGAAAGGCTGATGACCGATGCTGTTCCGACACGCCCTCGCCCTGACCGCCGTCGTCTCGTGCTGCACCGTCGCAGCGGGGGACGACGGTCCGCCCGAAGCCGGCCCGGTCAGCCTGTTTAACGGAGAGAACCTCGACGGCTGGCACAGCGACGTGCCGGCCGCGGACGACGACCCGGACGTGAAGCCGTCGTTCATCGTCCGCGACGGGATGCTGGTGAGCCTCGGGTCGCCAAACGGGCATCTCATCACGGACGCCAAGCACGCGAACTATCGCCTCGACGTCGAATATCGCTTCGCCGGCAAGCCGGGGAACTGCGGCGTGTTGGTGCACGCCTCCACGCCGCGGGCGCTTTATAAGATGTTCCCCAAGTCGATCGAGGTGCAGATGAACCACAAGCACGCCGGCGACTTCTGGTGCATCGTGGAAGACATCGCCGTCCCGAACATGGTCGAGTGCCGCGGCCCGAAAGAGAAATGGGGCATCACCGAGGGCAAGGCCCGGCGGATCTTGAACCTGACCGACGATTCGGAAAAGCCGCTGGGCGAGTGGAATAAAATGACGATCGAATGCGTCGACGACGAAGTCAAAGTGTGGGTCAACGGCGACCTCGTCAATCACGGTCACGACTGCACGGCGACCTCCGGCCAGATCGCCGTGCAGGCGGAGGGCGCCGAGGTGGAGTTCAAGAAACTCCAGCTGACGCCCATCAAAACCCTGAGCGAAACGCCGTAGTTTTCATCAGCACGAGGCGCCCGGCCCCGCGCGACGCGGGGCCGCGGCGCCCAGCGCTGTACGGGGCCGCCTCAGGCGGTTCGCCGCTTCATAAATGCTAATCCGTTCGTCGCGAGGGCCTCTTCATCGGGGAACATCCGTCGCCAGATCCGCGTCGCGGCGGCCAGTTCGGGCAGGGCCATGCCGAACGCTTCGATCACCAGCCAGCCGTCGTAGCCGATCTCTTTGAGGGCGTCGAACGTCGCGTCCCAATGCACCTGCCCTTCGCCCGGCGTGCTGCGGTCGTTCTCGGAGATATGGACGTGCCGCAGGTGCGGGGCGGCGTGGCGGATCGCGGCGGCGACGTCCTTCTCCTCGATGTTCGCGTGGAACGTGTCGTACATGCAGCCGACCGCGGGACGGTCGACCGCCGCGGCGAAATCCGCGGCTTCCATTTGCGAATTGAGGAAGTAGCACTCGAACCGGTTGATCGCCTCGACCGCGATCGTCACGCCCACGTCCGCGGCATGCTCGCCCGCGGCGGCGACCGCCTCGACGGCGCGATCCCACTCCGTCTGAGTTCGCGGGGCGCCGGTGAACACGCCCAGCGGCGAATGCACCGGGCCGACGAGCGTCTCGATCCCCGCCGCAGCACAACAGTCGAGGATGCCCCGCAGATGATCGATCGCCGCCTGCCGGGCAGCGGGGTCGTCGCTGATCGGATTCACCTCCGGCGTGCAGACCGTCACCCCCGTCCGTCGCAGACCGACGTCGTCGCACATCGCCCCTAATTTCTTCCCGACGGCCTCGTCGCCGGTGAACAACGGCAGCTCCGCGCCGTCGTAACCCCAGCGTTTAATATCGGCCAACAGCGGGGCGTGCGCCTCCGTGACCTCGGTGGTCCACAGCAGTAAATTCAAACCGTATTTCATCAGGCTCTCCGGGGACGGGGCGAAGGGTTCGGATACGTCCGACGTTCAGCGTTCGACGGTTACGGCCATCACGATGGGCGCCGTGTTATCCGGTCCTTTGACGAGGTCGATCGTCTCGATCACCGCGTCGGGACGTTCCGGCGTCACGGAGAGGGAGCGGATCTGCTGATCGCCCAAAGCGAAGGCGAATTCGCTGCCGGGGACGTCGACGCGGCGAATATAATCCGCGAAGTGCACGCCGTTTTTCAGCGGATGATCCTCCGTCGTGCCGTCGGCGTAATGCAGGCGAACGATCATGGAGACGCTTTCGTTCCGGTCGTAGGGGAAGCTCCACCCGCCCACGCCGCTGAGCAGGTGAATCGCCTTCGCCGTCGCCCCGTAGGGCAGCGTGACGGACTTCGGCATCGACGGCGGCAGCGAGCCGTTCGGGCCGTTCAAGAGCACGACGTTCGGCTTCGATTGGCCGGCCGGATCGACGAGCACGAACGGCGTCTCGCCGACCGTCTTCGGCTTCCAATCCGGGAAGATCAGCCGGTCCGGACCTTCGTCGCCGTCGTGGAACAGGCCCTTCGTACTGACCGCGGTCGCCACCTTATCGAGCGGCAGCGGGACGAATCGGCCCTTCGCGGTGAGGAACGTCAGCAGATCGACCAGTTCGGTCTCGGTCATCTGCTTTTCAAACCCCTCCGGCATCAGGGACTTCCGCGAGCCTTGCAGTTCCAGCAAATCCTCGCGGGACAAACTCGTTTCTTTCCCCTTCGTATCGACCAGCGTGATGCTGGTGCGGGTCTCGGAGGTCAGCATGCCCTGCAGCACCTGCCCCTCGGTCGTCAGGGCCGTATAGAGACGGAAGTTGCTCTCCACGCTGCGGGAGGGGTCGATGATGTGCGTGAGGATCTCCTCCCGCGGATGCACGACCATGCCGGACAGATTCGGGCCGATGTCGGCGCCCAGATCGCCGATTTTATGGCAGACGGAGCAATGCTTCTTATATGCCTCGCGACCGGCGTCGACGTCGCCTTCGCGTTCGGTCAGCGGCAACAGCGTTTGCAGCACGGCCTCGCGGTCGGCGTTCGGCAGGCCGCCGTCCATCGCCAGCAGTTTGCGGCCTCGCTCGCGGATTCCGCGGTTCGGGAAGTCCCGCAGGGCGGTCTTCTGCTCGATGGAAAGGTCGGTGAGGGCCAGTTCGCCGGCTTCCGCCGCGGACAGCAGCGCCGTGACCCACTCCGGCCGGCTCAGCAACACGTCGATCGCGGCGGAGGCGATCTGGGGGGTGAACGCCCCCATCGCATACACCAGCGACTCGCCCGTTTCCGGGCTGCGACTGTCGCGGACCGCCGCGAGCAACCCCCGAGCCAACTGCGGCGGGGTTTGGGCGGTGATCTGGGCGAGCGCTTCATCGACGACGGCCGGGTCGTCCGGGCGGAACCCGATCAGGTCGCGGGCGGCGGACAGCCGGCGCTCCTCCGCGGCATCGACGTCGGAGAGCGTGGCGATCAATTCGTCGACGATCTCCTCCTCGAATGCGTCGAGGGCGTCGGTCCCGCTGCGGGCGGCGAGGCGAATCAGCTTGCCCCGAGCCGCGGCGGGCGTCCCCTCGAACGCTTTGACCAACGCCGCGTCGAACGCGGCCGTCGGTTGGAACGCCGCCCGAGCCGGCAGCCCGGCGGTGAGGCCGTCCAGCACGGCTTCGACCAGCGCCTCGTCGCCGCGGTCCATCCGAGCGATCACCGCGGTGAGCGCCTCGCGGTCCGGTCCGCTGCGGGCCAGGTGCTCCGCGACCCGAGCGGCGATTTGCAACGTCGTGCTCGTCGGCGGCGCCTCGTCGGAGGCCGCCAGCGCGGCCGACAAATATCCGCCCGCATGAGCCGCCGCCGCCGCGGTGAGGGCGTCTCGCAAGACCGGGTCGGTCTCGTTCGCCGCCCGCTCCGCGATCAGCGCGCCCACCTCGTCGTTCGACGGCAGGTCGGCCAGCGCCAGGAGCGCGGCGAGTTGCACCTGAGCGTCTTCGTCCCGCAGCAGCGACTTGTGCGCCGTCAGGATGGCGGCGCCCTGTGCGTTATGCGGCAAGACGTCGAGACGCTCCGGCGCGAGTTGAATCGCGTTCCGCCGCACGCCGGCGGAGGGATGCTCCAACGCGGCGGCGAGGACTGGCGCGGACAGGCGCTCCAAGCCGTGCAGCGTGTGCAGGGCGTGGATCGCGGCGACGTTCAGGCCGATCTCGTCCACGGATTCGTCGGCGACCAGCGCCGCGAGTTCCTCCGTCACGCCGACGGCGTCGCGTTCGATCAATAACCGCTGGGCCTGCAAGCGCCACCGCATCGACGGATGGGCGAGGGCGGCGACCAGTTCGGCATCGGTCGCGGCGGTGAGGCCCGAGAAGTCATGCAGTTTTTCAGCGGCGTTCTCGTCCGGGACGATGCGGAGGATGCGGCCGTGCTTTTTATCCCGCAGATCGCTCTCGTACGCGGCGCCCTTCCCCGTTTCAAAGCCCCGCGGCGTGGGGTTGTGCTGCACGATATAGTTGTACCAGTCCAGGACCCAGACGGCGCCGTCCGGGCCGACCTCCGCCATGATGGGGGCGGTCCATTCGTCGTCGCTGGCGAAGAGGTTCGCAGGACTGGTCGACGTAAAGTTCGCCCCCTCCGGGGTCAGGACGAACGTGCCGACGAGGTGCCCCGTGGGGCCGGCGGTGAAGGCCGTCCGGTTCCACCACTGCTGCGGGAACGCCCGTGCGGTATACAGCGCGTGCCCGGCGCCGGCGGTGTAGCCGCCGAACCAATCGACCTGGCGCACGTTCTCCGTGATCGGGTCGTATTTATAGCTGTCGGCGATGCCGTCCAACCGTTGGGGCGACCACCCGCGGACCTGTTCGTAATAGCGGTTCGGGATCGGCATGAACTCGCTGGGGTTGCCGTTGGCGGTCGAGCCGAAGATCAGGCCCTCCTCGCTGATGCCCAGCCCCCAGGTGTTGTTGTTCGTGGAGCGCACGAATTCGAGATCCGTGACCGTCGGGATCGCCTGTTCGCCGCTCGCGTCCGTCGCGGGTTCGGACAATTTGAACCGCCAGAACCCCTGCCGGAAGGACTGCACCGGATCCCCGGCGTTCCCTTCGGCGTCGACTAAGCGGGGCGAACTGTTGTTATAGCCCTGCATCGACCAGATCCAGTTATCCAGCCCGTAGCGGAAGTTGCTGACGCCGCCGTGCGTGTCGCCCAGCGCCCAGCCGGTGATGAGCGTTTTGCGGACGTCGGATACGTCGTCGCCGTCGGTGTCTTTTAAGAAGACGGTGTTCGGGCCGTCCTGCACGATCGCTCCGCCGCGGGCGATCACGATCGCCGTGGGGATGCTCAGTCCGTCGGCGAAGACGGTGAACTTGTCCGCGACGGCGTCGCCGTCGGTGTCCTCGCAAATGCGAATGCGGTCGCGTCCGCCGCCCAGTTCGTTCGGATAATCGACCGTTTCACAGATCCACAGGCGGCCGCGGGCGTCCCACGTCATCGCGATCGGCTTGGCCTGGAAGTTCCGCTCGTCGGCATAGAGCTTGATCTCCAACCCCTCCGGCACGACGGCGTGCTTGATCGACGCCTCCGGCGTCAGCGGCAGTTGCATCAGCGTCCGCGGGTCGCCCTGCTCGCCCCACTTTTCGCCGGGGGTGTAGTTCGGGATCTTCGGGCCGACGTCGACGTATTGAAATTCCGCCCGATCCGGGGCCAGCGCCGTCATCGCCGGCGTGGTGAACGGCTCCCGCTCCCGATAGGCCGGGATCGCGGACGGGTCGGCGCCGCAGGCCCATAACGTCCCGCGGGCGACGAGGTTGACGAACCCGGGGTTCTTGAACGTCCGGCCGTCATGTCCCCAGGCGGTATAAAAGACCCGCCCCTCGCCCTGCGTGCGCACCCAGGTCCACGGCTCGCGATCGTTCCCCTCGGCCTGCGGCTCGCCGGCGCGATAGGTGAGGACGGTGCGGTCGTCTTCGTTGTGCAGGTGATGGACGTAGGTTTCGTCCCAACTCGTGAAGCCGTCGAAGCCCTCCGTGACGGGGTGATCGGGGACGGCGATCTGCGTGGAGAACGTGCCGGTTCCGTGGCGAAGGAACCGGGCGCCCATCAGTGCCGTCATCCGCGGATCGTTCCGCCAGCAGAACGTCGCGCAGTGCAGCGGAACGAAGCCGCCGCCGCCCTCGACGTACTTTAAGACCGCGTCCGCGTGCGGCTTCTCGATCGAATCGATGTTGGCGTAGAGCATCAACCCGTCGTACCGACCGAGCGTCTCCGCCTTCAGGTCGGCGATGCGGTCCGTATAGGTCAGTTCGATGCCGCGGTTTTTCAATGCGGGCGCCAGTTCTGCGAACCGCACCCGCGGTTGATGCGGGCCGTCGTCGCCCAGAAACAGCAACGACACGCCCTCCGCCTCTCCCCCGGAGGCGGCCGTCGGGGCGACGCAGGCGACCGCCAGCAGCGCCGCGAGGGACGTCAAGATCAGATTTCTTGCAGCGTGCAGCATGGAATCAAAGTGCGAGGGGAACGACAGATCGTCAGCCGGCAGAAAGGAGCGACGAGGCGCGACGGGCGAACCGTTAGCCGAGGGTGAACTCGGGCAGGCGGACGAGTTCGCCGCCCTTCAACGCGGACTCGTGGGCGCACAACCCGACGCAGGTCCAGTTGGCGCTGGTCACGGCGTTCGGTTGCGGATCGCGGTCGTCGATTAATGCGGAGACCATTTCGTGGACCATATGCGGGTGCGAGCCGCCGTGTCCGCCGCCCTGCAGGAAGGAGAGGTGGTCCGCGTCGTGGATCTCCGCGGGCAGCGTGAACCGCTGGATCTCTTGGGGCAGCAGATGGGCGAAGTCGGGGATCTCAACCTTCGTCGGGATCTCCGGCTCGGGCTTGCCGGCGGTGTGCAGGACGTGATGTTCGCCTTCCGTCAGCGTCCATTCAAAGCTTTTGTTCGTGCCGTAGACGTCGAAGCTCTCCCGGTACTGCCGGGCGACGTCATAGAGGAACCGCCAGATATGGGCCGTCAGGTCGCGGTCCTTCACCTTAATATGGCAGGTCTCCACGGCGAACGGGTTGCCGGACTTCTCGCGAATATCGTCCCGCACGCGGCCGCTGCCGAAGCAACTGACGGCTTCCGCCGGGGAGTCCATCAGGCCCAGGCAGGGGCTGACCACGTGCGTGGCGTAGTGCATCGGGATCATCCGCTCCCAATACTCCGGCCAGCCGTTCATATCCTGCGGATGCGAGGCGGCGAGGTACTGCACCTCCCCCAGTTCGCCCTTCTCGTAGAGGTCTTTGATGTAGAGATACTCGCGGCTGTAGACCACGGTCTCCGCCATCATGTATTTCAAGCCGGTCTCGCGGACCTTCTCCACGATCTGGCGGCAGTCCTCGACGGTGGTGGCCATCGGGACGGTGCACATGACGTGCTTGCCGGCGTCCAGCGCCTGCAACGTCATCCGGGCGTGGTCCGGGATCGGGCTGTTGATATGAACGAAGTCGACGCCGTCGTCCTTCAAGACGTCTTCGTATTCGGTATACCGAGTTTCGATGCCGAACTGATCGCCGCAGGCGTTCAGCTTCGCCTCGTCCCGACGACAGATCGCGGAGACGTTCGCCTGCGGGTGGGCCTGATAGATCGGAATGAATTCCGCCCCGAAGCCGAGGCCGACCATCGCGACGTTGACTGTGTCGGTCATGGAACGCGGTTCTTGAGAGGTGCAACGTGAAACGAGAAGCGGGCGTCGCCCGCTGGAGGAAGGGACCGCCGAATCGTCAGGGGCGAATGAGTTCGATGCGGAACTCGTTCCCCCCGGGTTCGACCGTCACCTGCTTCGTTTTAGGAACCAATCCTTCGTACGGCGAGCGAGTCGGCGGCGGCGCGGCGACGCCGGGCTCTCCCGAACTGGTCGTCTCGCTGCGAGGCGCCTCCGCCGGGGGGGCGATGTAGGACACGGCGTGCGTACCGACGACGGCGCCGTCCTCGGGGGCGTAGGTGCTAACGAAGAAACCGCCGTCCGCGTCGATCGTCGCCGCCCCCGCCTTCCCCGGTTCGGCGTCGCCGCCGGCTCGAGTCGGGGCGAAGGACAGTTGCCCCCCGCTGACCGGCTCTCCGTCAAAGGTGACGGTGCCCCGCACCGGCGCGGTGTCTCGTTGGTCAGACCCGCCGCAGCCGATCGCCAACAGGGGCAACGCGACCGCGAGGGAGAATCGAACGTTGGCGAGCATGAATTGATGAAGGGCGTGAATTGCGGGGCGCCCCGAGCGACGACCGGCGGGAGAACGCCGTGTCGGGGCCGCGGCGGGCGGAAGTGGGCTCCAAGGAGCCGTGATTACGGAGCCTCGTAGACTTCGCCGTTGGAACGGGTGCCCATGCCCCGCCAGGTGTCCACGTCGACGTTCTCGCTGACGAAGCGGACGGCTCCGTCCCCCAGAACCGTCTGCACGCCGCCGGCGTGCCAGCTTCGTGCGGCGACGACGTTCCAACGCCAGTTGTCCTCGCCCATATTATCGCAGAGTTTGCCCAACGATCCGCCGAGGTTGTCGTAGCAGCGGTTGACCCGGTCGTTGATCAACGAGTTGGGCCCGTGATGCGTATTGAACCCCGCCCCCATGGCCACCGTCGTGCGGCCCATCGCCTGCCAAACGGGGACGGCCTCCGGGGTAATAATCTCGCTGACCATGACCGTCGTGCTCAGGCCGTCGTAGCAATCGGCGAACGAGACGACCTCGTCGATCTCAAATAATCCTTTCCGGCCGGAGACGCCGTTGTAATCGGCGGCTTCGTAGCTCGTGTTGCCGAAGCACGCGACGTAATTGTGCAGCGGCGACTGCCAATCCAGCGCCCCCTGCTCCTCGAATTTCCTCGAATCCGTGGGGCAGAGATGAGAGGGATTAAATCCGTTGCGAATCTCCAGCGACTCCTGATGACCGTTGATGACGTACCGGAGGTCGATGTTCTTATAAGTCGGCTCCTGATCCATCTGCGGCAAGATCCGCGCGAACCAGCTCCAACCGTCTCGGGCGTTGCCCCAACCACGATCGGCGCCGTTCAGTTCCTTCATGTACGTCGTCACCCCGAAAGGCAGAACCTGATAGGTGCTTTCGTAGTTGTGCATCGCCAGCCCGATCTGCTTCAGGTTGTTTTGGCATTGGCTCCGGCGGGCCGCTTCGCGGGCCTGTTGCACCGCCGGCAGGAGCAGGCTCACCAGGATCGCGATGATGGCGATGACCACCAGCAGTTCGATCAGCGTGAAACCGGACCGACGACGAGAAGCACGACGCGTCGACATGAGCAATTCCGAATAGGTTGCAGGGTTGGGCGATCGCCCGAAGGACGAACCCAACGGTATCTCCGCATGAACGGACGAGAATACGACATTGCGTCAATCTCTTTCGACATTTCACCGACACGCATCAACCCCGCCCGTTCAGTATCGATCTCGAGTAAGATCTCCTTCCATATGACCCCTTGAACGAGAGGTTGAACGGACTCCCCCGCCCCGGGGGAGCATCGGGAGCGCCCCGCCGGAATCGTCTCATGTCGTCGACCCGCCGCCCGTCGGTCGCATTGTTGATCGAGACGTCGAACGCTTACGCTCGGGGGGTGCTGGACGGGATCACGCAGTGGCAGCGGGAGCACGAGGCGTGGTCCGTCTATCTGCCGGAACAGGAGCGCGGCGCCCCGCCGCCGGGTTGGTTCGCCGAATGGGACGGCGACGGCGTGATCGCCCGGGTGGAAACCGATGCGATCGCGCAGGTTCTCGCCGGAGCCGGCGTGCCGGTGGTCGACGTCAGCGCCGGCCGGCTGCTGCCCGGCGCCCCCTGCGTGGAGACCGACAACCCCGCCATCGCCGAGGCCGCCTTCGAGCACCTCGCGGAGCGGGGCTTTCAGTCCTTCGGATATTGCGGCGACCCCCGGTTTCGCTGGTCGAACGAGCGCCGCGATCGGTTCGTCGAACTCGCGGCGGAGGCGGGCTTCCCCTGCAGAGCGTTCGATACCTCCGTCCTCGGCGAGGCGGACCGATCCTGGACTGAAGAACGCCGCCGCCTGCGCGACTGGGTCCGGGATCTGCCGCGACCGGCCGGCGTGTTCGCCTGCTACGATATTCGTGCGCAACAGGTGTTGGACGTCTGTCGCGGGCTGGACATCGCGGTGCCGGAGGAGATCGCCGTGCTGGGAGCCGACAACGACCGATTGCTGTGCGACCTCACCTCCCCCCCGCTGTCCAGCGTGATCTGCGACGCCCGCCGGATCGGGTATGAGGCGGCGGCGATGTTGGCTCGGAAGATGGCCGGGGAAGCGGTTCCGCCGGACGCGGTGTTCGTCGGCCCGGTGGGCGTGGAGACGCGGCAGTCGACGGACACGCTGGCGATCGAAGACCCGGACGTCGCCGCCGCCGTGCGGTTCATCCGAGAACGGGCCGCGACGGGCATCAACGTCAAAGACGTCTTGCGGACCGTCCCGCTGTCCCGCCGCGTGCTGGAGGACCGCTTCCAGTCGCTGTTGGGCCGAACGCCGCACGAGGAGATCGCCCGCGTGCGGCTGGCCCGCGTCAAACGGTTGCTGTTGGGCACGGACCTGCCGATCGCGGAGATCGCGTATCGAACCGGGTTCGGCTCCGCGGCGTATCTCTCCGCGGCGTTCCGCAAGAGCGTCGGCGTCTCCCCACGGGCGTTCCGCAAAGACGGCGAACCGGCTGATTGACGCTTCGATTCGTTCCGTTTGAACGCGATTCATCTCGTCATCCCATGAAAAACGACCGCCGCGGGTTGCCGCGGCGGTCGTCGGGTCGATCTCGCCCGGGGGCGAGCGGTCACCGCTGACGACTGGCCACCGCGGCGGCGGGCGGAACCTGCCGTTCGAGGTCGAACCGGTCCAGCGTCATCACCTTCGTCCACGCCTCGACGAAGTCGTCGACGAACTTCTCCTCCGCATCGTCCGCGGCGTAGACCTCCGCGATGCCGCGGAGCTGAGCGTTGGAGCCGAACACCAGATCGACGCTGCTGGCGGTCCACTTCGCCTCGCCGGTCTCGCGATCCTTGCCTTCATAGAAGTGATCGCAGATCGAGGAGACCTCCCAAACCGTGCCCATATCGAGCAGGTTGACGAAGAAGTCGTTGGTCAGCGTCCCCGGGCGATCCGTCAGCACGCCCAGTTCCTTCATCGGGCCGGAGCCGGCGTTGGCGCCCAACGCCCGCATCCCGCCGACCAGCACGGTCATCTCCGGAGCGGTCAGGGTCAGCTTGCGAGCCGTCTGGACCAGCAGCTTCGGTCCGGGTTCGGTGACGGAGCGGCTCTGATAGTTGCGGAATCCGTCCGCCTCCGGCTCGAGAACGTCGATGGATTCAACGTCCGTCATCTCCGCGGTCGCGTCGGTGCGGCCGGGGACGAAGGGGACCTGAACGTCGCGTCCGGCCTTCTTCGCCGCGTCCTCGATCGCCGCGCCGCCGGCGAGCACGATCAGGTCGGCCAGCGAGACCCGTTTCTTCCCGGTCTGGGCGTCGTTGAACTCCTTTTGCACCTCTTCCAGCGTGGCGAGAATCCGCGTCAGTTCGGCGGGGTCGTTCACTTCCCAGTCCTTCTGGGGAGCGAGGCGAATGCGGGCGCCGTTCGCTCCGCCCCGCTTATCGAAGCCGCGGTACGAGGCCGCGGACGCCCACGCCGTCTCCACCAACTGAGAGGTCGACAGACCGGACTCCAGCACCGACTTCTTCAGCACGGCGACGTCCGCCGCGTCGATCAATTCATGATCGACCGCCGGCACCGGATCCTGCCAGAGCTGGGCCGGGGGCACGTCCGGGCCGAGCAAGCGATCGACCGGTCCCATATCGCGGTGGGTCAATTTATACCACGCCTTGGCGAAGGCCCGTTCGAACTCCTCCGGGTTCTCGTGGAACCGCTTGGAGATCGGGCCGTAGATCGGGTCGACCTTCAAGGAGAGGTCCGTGGTGAACATCATCGGGGCGTGGGTCTTCGAGGGATCATGGGCGTCCGGCACGGTGCCGGCGCCGGCGTCGCCCTTCGGCTTCCACTGCCAGGCGCCCGCGGGGCTTTTGGTCAGTTCCCACTCATAACCGAACAGGTTGTCGAAGTAGCCGTTGGACCACTGCGTGGGCGTGCTGGTCCAGGCGCCTTCCAGCCCGCTGGTGATCGTCTTGTCGCCGTGGCCGGCGCCGTACTTGTTCTTCCAGCCGAGGCCCTGCTCTTCGAGCGTCGCCCCTTCCGGCTCGGCGCCGACGTATTCGTTCGGGTCGCCGGCGCCGTGCGCCTTGCCGAAGGTGTGGCCGCCGGCGATCAGGGCGACGGTTTCCTCGTCGTTCATGGCCATGCGGCCGAAGGTATCGCGAATCGCGATCGCGGAGGCCATCGGGTCCGGCTCGCCGTTCACGCCCTGCGGGTTGACGTAGATCAGCCCCATATGAGACGCGGCCAGATTCTTCTCGAGCACGCGTTCGCCGTCCTCGTTCTCGCTATAGCGCTTGTCGTTGCCCATCCATTCGGTTTCGGCGCCCCAATAGATATCGCTTTCCGGCTCCCACAGATCCACGCGACCGCCGCCGAAGCCGAACGTCTCCACGCCCATATCTTCCAGGGCGCACAGGCCAGTCAGCTGCATCAGGTCGCCCCAGGACAGCTTGGCGCCGTACTTCTGTTTGACCGGCCAGAGCAGCCGGCGGGCTTTATCGAGGTTCGTGTTGTCCGGCCAACTGCTCAGCGGGGCGAACCGCAGCGTGCCCGAGGAGGCCCCGCCGCGGCCGTCGGCCACGCGGTAGGTGCCGGCCGCGTGCCAGGCCATGCGGATGAAGAACGGGCCGTAGTGACCGTAGTCGGCCGGCCACCAATCCTTCGATTCCGTCATCAACGCCTTGATGTCCTTCTTGACCGCGGCGAGGTCGAGCGTCTGGAACTCCGCGGCGTAGTCGAATTCCTCGCCCAGCGGGTTCAGCGCCGGCGGGTTCTGATGCAACACCGTCAGATCGAGCTGGTTCGGCCACCATTGATCGTTCGAGTACCCGCGGCCCACGGAAGCGGGCCGGCCGGCGGCCATGTCGCCCATCACCGGGCACTTGGCGGCAGGCCGTCCTTCGACCGCGTCGCCCGCTTCGCCGTCGGTTTCGGCGCCGACCGGGCCTTCCTGGGCCGTTCCGTCGCCGGGCTTGGTGACGGTCGGCCCCTGCTGGGCGAAGGCGGTCGTGGCGACGCAGGTCGCGACGACGCCGGCCCACAGCCGGGCTGGGATAGCAAATTTCGTCATGATGTTTCCTGAAAGAGCGGAACGGGGAGCGCAGACTCGAGTCGCTCGGGGGGCATTATGACGGAGTCTCGGGAAAGATTGACCGCAAAGGCTGCATACCGCCCATGCGTCGCGCGTATGGGTTGAAATGAACGACGGCGTCGCTTGACTGACGAACCGCCCCGATGCGTTTGACGCATCGGTCTTTCCCCCCGCCGCCGAACGGTTTCGCCGCCTTGGAACTGACGCCGCTCCGCTACTTCCTCCGAGCCGCCGACCGGGAGAACTTCACCCAGGCGGCGAAGGAGTTGAGCGTCTCCCAGCCGGCGCTGAGCCGGGCGGTCGCGGGGTTGGAGCGAGAACTGGGGCGTCCGCTGTTCGAGCGCGACGGCCGCTGCGTGCGACTGACCGACGCCGGGCGGACGTTTCGTTCCCAGGCGGCGAAGATCGTCGGCTTGGCGGACGACGCGCGAGCCGCGCTGATCGACGACGGCCGCACCGGCGCCGTCCGGGTCGCGGTGATCCCCACGCTGGCGCCGCAGTTGTTGCCGCCGCTGCTGCGGGCGTTCGTCGCAATCCGCCCGGAGGCGGAGGTACGGGTCTGCGAAGACGTGACCGCCGAGTGCGTCCGCCGCGTGCGAGCCGGGGAGAGCGATCTCGCCCTGATGACCCTGCCGGTCCCGGACCCGTCGCTGCGCGTCGAACGCCTGTACGAGGAGGAGCTGGTCGCCGCCCTGCCCGCCGATCATCGCTTGGCGGACGCCGCGAACGCGCCGTCGCTGACGGTGAACGATTTGCAATCGGAGCCGTTCGTGCTGCTGGGGGAGGCGCATTGTTTGTCGGACGAGGTGTTGTCGTTCTGCCGGCGCTCCGCGGTGCAGCCGGTCGTGTTGGAGCGGACGAGCCAGTTGGCGACGGTGAAGGAGCTGGTCGCCGCGGGGCACGGCGTGTCGCTGGTGCCCGCCGAAGCGACGGACGACGACCCGCGGATCGCCTACCGCCGCCTCGCCGGCGACCGCCCGACCCGCACCGTCGCCGCGACCTGGGACGCCGACCGTTACGTCAGCCGCCTGACCGCCGCCTTCCTGGACGTGCTGCGCGGCCGCAACGCCCCGCCGCCGACGCTCCGCTGAGGCCGGCGCAGCGGCGAACCCGACCGCGGGGAGACTCGAAGTTCTCCGCGGTCGGGCCGCTCGGTCAGGTTGTCGACTCAGGTTCTGCATCACGCATGTCGTTCGCCGCCCCGCCCGGCCTTGTTCCCTCGAAAGGGGCCGGGACCCGGCCGGTGTACGCCGGGGTTGGGAGGAGAAAGGTGGAATACGGGCGTCCAGCGCTCGCCGGGCCACGGGGTCGTGCCGCCCGCGGCGCCCGGGGCCGGGCGAGCCGGTCCTTGATCGGAACCGGTTCGCTGGCTCTCCCGGACCACCGCGTGACGGGGTCGGCGTCCGTGCCGACGGGCGGGGGGCGGATCGCGTCGATTCGCTGCGCAAGCGATCCGACGCGGGGGCGAGGTCTTACGGCGTCCGTCACCCACGTCGGCCGCGTCGCTCGTCCCGCGAGGAGAGCCGACGGCTGCCCGCATCGATGCGGGCGGGGAACGTCGGTCCCTCACCTATAGCGGGATCGGGACGCATTTTGTCCGAACCGTTTGCCGTGCGGAGACTTCGGCGTACGAACTGTCGTGATCCTCGACCGTACGCCGACCGTTCGCACCTCGCTCTCCCGACACGACCGACGCACCGGAACGTGATGAACCCCAAGCACAAGAAATTGCTGATCGTCGGCGTCGCGTCCCTGCTGACGGGACTGGCGGCGCCGTTGGTCGGTCTGCTGGCGACCATGGCGGGGATGTCCGCGACGTTCGGCCAGATCGCCGACTCGCCCACGGCGCCGAACCCCGAGGATCTCGCCAGCGGCGTTTCGGAGCCGCTCCTGACGACCCTGATCGGGCTGGCCGCGTCGGCCGTGTTCGCCCCCCTCGGCCTACTATTGATCGTGCTCGCGGTGGTCTTTCACTATCAGCAACGAGACGCTCAGACGCCCGCCGACCGGCAGCCCAGGCCGCGATAAAAGAGTGCATCTGGGATCGACAGCCCGAGGCGCGAGCCGAGGCGTGCAAACTCGGCAGGTTCACCCGGCAGTGCAGCCGGCCTCAGTTCATGCGGACGGATCGGGCGATGCCGAAGGGGCCGCTGAAGAGTTGAACGACTCCGAGAATCGCCAGAGGTTCGAATCGGTTGTCGGGCCCTTCGGCTTCGAGGTAGCGGGGGTCGATGCCCTCCTTTCGCAAGCGACCTTCGTTCATCAGGTCGGTCGGCGGGTCGTCCAATAAGGTCTTGACGTTCAGGCCCTGCCCCGCCGGGTGATTCTGCAGCCCGAGTTGAATCAATCCGCTCGGGAAGAGCCGCTCCCCCGTGAACAGCCCTTTGATCTGATCCATCATCCTCAGCCAGCCGTCGATCTGGGCGTCGGAGATCGGCAGGCCGAGTTGGTCGTTTTGCCGCGGGTGCGGCAGCCATTCATAGTCGTCGTCGGTTTCGTCGCGGATGTGCTCCCAGGTTTCCCGATTCAATTCGCACACCGCGACGACATGCAGCCGCGCTCGTCGGAGTCGCTGCGGATCGCCCAGGCGAACGCTGTCGAGGATCGTTCTCTCATTATAAGCGGCTTCCCAATCCACGGCCCGCACCGCCTCCCCCATCGCCGATAGCAGGTGACAATACGCCCGTAGCCAAGCCACGTCGCCGCGGTCGAAGTGAACCCGGAAGTCCGGATTGATCTCCTGAAATTCAAATCGTCCCCCGTTGAGCGAGGTCAGCACGTCGATGAGAGCCACGCGGCCGGTCTCGTCGCCCGTGAGATTCAGCGTTATCTTGGAAAGCCGCAGTCGCAGTTTGACGTCGTCGTCTTCGATCCCGGCGAGCGTGCGTTCGGCGCGATCGAGGTCGGCGAGGAACAGGTCGATCACCCGGCAGGCCTCCTTGTAACTCGGCTCCTCGGCGTCCTCATTGGGCGGAACCGGAAGCCGAAGGAAGATCCCCCCCGACCGCTGCCCGTTCACCCCGTATTCGTGCAGCGCCTGACCGAGTCGCTCGACCGCTTGGACGAACTGGAGCACGCCCAGCCCGAACCGCGCCTCGTCGTTCGTCGGGTCGGCGTCGAGCGTCAGCAGCAGCGCTGTTTCGCCCTCCGAGAGCCGGCCTTCATGTAGAAACGCCTCGGCAGGCGACACGGGCGGAGCTGCGCCGCAAGCGACGCCTGCCGACAGCAACACGGCGGCGGCGATCGAGATTCGGACCGCCGACCGTCCCGCCGGCAAGATCAAACGGACCCGGCCGCCCGACCGCCCGCCGCTTGGAAATCGGAGTGATTGTTCCATCGACATGAGCCGTCCTTCCCGAGCGCGAAACCTGATCTAGGTCACCGCTCGCCGACCGCCCTGTCAAGCGGCGACTGTGCGGCGGGTGGGGGGCAGCAGGAAGAGCGGCGGCAGCCGACAGACCGGATGTCCTAGAGCCGGTGACGGCCGAACGCCCTCGCCGGCGTTGGGTCGCAACTCGTTCTGGGGCATCCGCTTCGCTTCTGTCCCAGCCACCGGGCCGGCAGCCCGAGACGCGAGCCGAGGTCGAATGTCGTTGTTCCCATCGCACAACCTCGGCTTGCGCCTCGGGCTGCCAGGGCGTTCATCGCCCAAACGGCCTCGACGGCCGACGCAGCATCTCTGGTCGGCCGCGGCCGATGCGGCGCCTTACTTCACGCGGGTGGCGGTCTTGATCTTGCCCTTCTCGTCCAGCCCGTTCATCGATCGGCCGTCGACGGAGAGCCGCATGCGGTCGAGCCGATACCCCGTCGACGTGCCGGGCTCCTGCCCCGACAGCGACAGCACGCCCCGCCGGCACGTCCATCGCAGGTCGCGCTCTTCGCCGGCCGTCCCGTCCGACCAAAGTTCGACGTCCTCGTCGCTGCGGGAGCCGACGCTCACGTTCAGGACGGCCACGACGCGGGGGGTCATATAGAGCGTGATCCGGGTTTGAATCTCCCGGGCCGCCTCGGGATCGTCCCGGATCGCCCGCCGCAAGCTTCGTTCAGCGGCTTTTCTCAGACGCTTCCCGGACTCGGCGCCCCGGACGAGGAACTCCCCGGCGTGATCGCGCATCGGCAACGACAGCGGGATCAGCCCGTCCTCCTCGAACGCTTTTCGCTCCTCCTGCATCGTGCGGAGCAGGCTCGCCGTCTCCTCGACGGAGAGCTTGATGCCCCCGTTGAGTTTCCCCGCCCGGACGAGCTTCTCTTCCGCGTCGAAGGCGGCGAGGAGCCGCTCCGCGTGCTTATCCATCGCTTCGACATGCGCGTCGTACGCATCGTCAAATTCATCGCCCTCGACCTCGACCTGTTGAAATCCGCACGAGACCGCGACGGCTCCGACGGCGGCGATCCCGACGGCGACGCGAAGGACGGTCATCGGTTCTCCCAAATACGGGCGAGGAACAAGGCGAAAAATTACACTGCGAAGCGGACGGGGCTGTCAAGCGAATACTGCACGGACGCTTCGGACGCCGGCGGGACCGCCCGTCGCACGCAGTGCAATCCACGCCGCCCTCATCACCGCCCGAACGGCGTCACCGGCCGAACGGCCGCGGCGCCGGACGCAATAATTCCGGCAGTCGCACGTCCGTCTTGGCGATCGCGAGGCGGGTGCGGGCGCTGACTTTATTAATGCGCGGGTTCGCCGTCAGGCTCCGCCAGCCGCGGTCTTCCCAAGTACGGGGATCAGCGGCCTCCTCCGGGATCAAATCGTCGGTCGCGGCGCCGGGTTCCCAGAGATATTGCCGGCGGGCGCCGGCGATGCGGGTGAACGGCCATTTCGTCTCGCGGCTTTGCACGAGCTGTTTAATCGGCCAATCCGGGTGCGTGCGGAACACGCGGCCGCACATCTGGACGGTCGGTCCCTTGGAGCTGTCTCGGCAAAACACCGTTTGCAGGTCCGGGCTGTCGAAGCCTTCGGTCAGCACCATGCAATTGACCAGCACGCGGGTCGCGCCGGATTGAAAGCGGGCGAGTTGAGCCTCGCGGTCGCTGTCGCCGGTGACCGTTTCGCAGGTCACGCCGCCGACGGTCAGGCGTTCTTCAAGCTCGACGCACTCCGCCCGGGTGCGAAAAAAGGCGATGCTTTTGCCCCAGCGATCGGGGTTCCGCAGATACGTCTCGGCGACGCCGGCGGGGGTGTGGGCGGGGATGGAAAAGTGATCGTATTTCGAGAGGTACCCGTCGGCGATCAGTTGATGGATGCCGGCGTCGCGCAGCACGCGGTCGAAGCAGAGCTTCATCTTGTCGGTGCGAAACGGCGTCGCGGTCAGGCCGAGAATCCACCGCGGCCGCAGCGTGTTGTGGAGGTGGGCCATGCTGGCCGCGGCGTCGTGCTGAGCCTCGTCGACGACTAATAATTCGATCCCCGGGGGCGGGTTTTTGTCGAACATGCTGACCGTGACCAGCGGGTCGACGCCGATGCGCTTGGCCTCGTTCTCCGCGGCGGTCTGGGCGAGGAGGTTCCGCCGCATCGCCGCCCAGCCGACCTTCACGCCGAACTCCTCCTGCAACAGCTTGGCGATCAACAGGCCCATCACCGTCTTGCCGCTGCCGGTGGGCGATTCGATCAGCACGCTGCGGGCGGCCGGCGAGACGTGCCCGGCGGGGTCCGTGTGGCGACCGGTCAGATGGGCGACGGCGTCGCGGACGATCCGGGCCTGATAGACCCGCGGCTGCACCGCGGTGGCCGGCAGCAGCGCCGCGAGGGCGTCGTACGGCTCGAGTGCGGGGGCGGGGGGAAGAGCGGGCATCGCGGCGCGTCCGTGCGGGGGAATCGGGACGCAGCGTACCGCCTCGCGGGGCCGGTTCCCTACCGAAACCGGCCGATCGGCCGCACAATCGCGGCGCGCCGCTCCCGTTCGCCCCGTCCCGTTCGTCGTTCGTCCATGGCCGAGTCCTCCACCGCCCCGCCGGCATCCCCCGGCAAACCGTCCGTCGCCGTCGTGGGCGCCGGGATGGCCGGGCTGACCTGCGCCAAGGTGCTGAACGACGCCGGGGCGAAGGTCACCGTCTTCGAGCAGGCCGACGGCGTGGGCGGACGGGTTCGCACCGACGGCTATCAGGGCTTCAAGCTGGACCGCGGCTTTCAGGTGCACCTGACGGCCTACCCGGAGGCGAAGCGGCATCTCGACCACGACGCCCTCGATCTGCACCCGTTCCGGCCGGGAGCGTTGATCCATCACAGGGGCAAGCTGCGGCGGATGGACGATCCGTGGCGGGCGTGGAAGAAGCCGCTGGACCTGCTCAAGACCGCGGCGCTGGGCGTGGGCACGCCGATGGACAAGTTGAAGGTCGGCGGACTACGGGCATCGGCGCTGTCGGGGACGATCGAGCAATTGTTCCGCCTGCCGGAACGCACCACCTTGGCGGCGCTGCGGGACAACGCGGGGCTGTCCGACGAGATTATCGATTCGTTCTTCCGCCCGTTCCTCGGCGGGGTGTTTTTAGAGCGGGACTTAGCGACCAGCAATCGGTTCTTCTACTTCGTGTTCCGCATGTTCGCCGAGGGTCAGGCGACGCTGCCCGGCGGGGGGATCGGGGCCGTGCCGAAGCAGCTCGCCGACCGTTTGCCGTACGGCAGCGTGCGATTGAACCGGACGATCTCCGCCGTGACGAAGACGTCCGTGACGGTCGCGGGCGCCGAGCCGCAAACGTTCGACGCGGTGGTCCTCGCCGCCGGCGACGCCGCGGCGAAATCGCTGGGCGTGAGCGTCGACGACGCCGCCCCGAAGACCTGGCGCAGCGTGACGACCGTGTACTTCACCTCCGACCGGGCGGCGGTGAACGAGCCGACGTTGATCCTCAACGGCGACGGCCCCGACCCCGCCCGACCGGGCGGCGGGCCGATTAATAATCTGTCGTTTCTCTCCCGCGTCTGCCCGACCTACGCCAGCGGGGGGAAGGAATTGATCTCCGTGACGGTCCTGAACGAAGCGGCGGAGAACCCCAAGCTGGTCCAGGCGATCCGCACGCAGGCGGTGGAGTGGTTCGGCCGAGAGGCGGAGCGGTGGGAGCATCTCAAAACGGTCGCGGTGCCCCGGGCGCTGCCGTCATTCGAACCGCCGACCACCCCGCCGGACACCGTGCCGGTGACGACCGTCGACGGCATCTACGTCTGCGGCGACTGGCGGAGCGACCCGAGCCTCAACGGCGCCATGGCCGCCGGCCGCCGCGCCGCCGAGGCGGCGTTGGCGGCGGGCGCCTGAGCGCTTGAAGCGGACTTCGCCCCTCCGTCGTTCGCTTGCGGTTTCGCGGGGCCCGAGAGTTCTCCGGTCCCGCGAAACCGCAAGCGGATCGGTCGTTTCTTTCACTCGCTCCAGATCGCCAGTTCGTTGCCGGTGGGGTCGGTGAAGTGGAAGCGGCGGCCGCCGGGGAACGTGAAGATCGGCTTCACGATCGCCCCGCCGGCGGCTTCGATCGCGGCCTGGGCTGCGGCGAGGTCCGCGGCGTACAGCACCGGCAACGGGCCGGCGTCCCGCGGGCCGACGGGGCGGGTCCGATCGAAGCCGCCGTCCAACCCGGCGCCGTCGAAGCTGAGGTAGTCCGGGCCCCACTCCGTGAACGTCCAGCCGAACGCCGTTCCGTAGAACGTCCGCGTCGCCGCCGGGTCGGTCATCGGCAGTTCGAGGTAGTTGATGGTGTTGGTGACGGGCACGGAGGCGATCGGCAGGTGAGTGAGGTACGGCGGCGGGCGGCCCGGCGGCGCTCGGCTGGTTCACGCAGCCGGTGTACGCGGCCGGTTTACGCGGGTCGGCGCGCAGTCTACTCTGAGGCGTTCAGGACGCGACGCGTCCGCCGGTCAGCGGTGCGCCGGGTTCGGGGTGGACCCAAGCGGCTGTTCTGAACGACACCCCCCGCCGACCGTCCGCGCGTTCGCGGCC
>NZ_WTPX01000059.1 GCF_013036045.1 Alienimonas chondri | reverse complement strand
GGTCAGCCGGGCGAAGGCGGTCAGCCGGGCGAGGGCGGCCAGCCCGGAGAGGGCGGTCAGCCGGGCGAAGGCGGTCAGCCGGGCGAAGGCGGTCAGCCGGGCGAAGGCGGTCAGCCCGGAGAGGGCGGTCAGCCTGGCCCTGGAAGCGGTGGCCAGGGGGGCGGGAGTCCCGACGGCGGACCGAACGGCGGCGCGCCCTCAAACGGCGGCAGCCGCAACACGCCCACCGACGAGGCGAACCTTGACTATGCGAAACGCTCCACCTCCCTCGCCCTCGACAAGCTCCGCGATCAGCTCGATCGCGGAGAGGTCGACCCGGATCTTCTCAAGGAACTGGGGTGGACCGAGGACCAGATGCGGCGGTTCGCCGATCGGATCGGCGACCGCCTCAACGCCCCGGAGCAGCCCGCCGACCCGCGGGAAGCCGCTCGCCAAAAGCAGTTCGAAGCGATGCTGAAAGCGTTGCAGGCCCGCCGCGGGAACCGCTCCGCGATGCGGCAGGGATCGGAGATCGAAGGGGACGACCTCAACGAAATCGGCCCGCGGGATCTGCCGGTGCCGCCGGAGTTCGAGGACCTCTACCAGTCCTACCGCCGCAGTATCGGCCGCACCGCCGGAGAGTAGTGACCCCGCCGGACGCCGCAGCGGCCGCGGTCAGAAGCCCGGGCCCCCTCCGGCCGGCGGGGCGCCGCCCTGGGGCGCGGCGCCCGATGCCGCGGTGCCGAACTCCAACGTTTGCAACATCAGATCGCGGGAATCGCCCATCCCCGGGCCGATCATCGCCTCTTCGGGCATCACCAGCGCGATGATCGTCGTCCGTCCGCCGAGCTGATGGGCATAGAGTTCGACGCGGTGCACCTGTCCGTCGCCGAAGTCGCCCACCAGCGGCGCCGGCGGGGTCCGGTACTGCACCGGGGGAGCGAACGGTTGCGGCGGTTCGGGGAACGTCCGCGGTTTGAACTGCTCCGGCTCCGGCGTCGCCAGGAACCGTCCGTTCAACTCCATCGAGCGGGCGAAACGATCCGCGATCTCGAATACGAAGTTCTCCGGCGCCAATCCGGGCATCACGGGGTCGTCCTTCAGCCCGGCGGTGTCCAGCACGTACAGCCAGCGATGCCCGACCTGCTCGCCTTCGCCCGGCAGCGGTCCCTGCCAGGCGCCCTTCATCCCCGGCAGCGGGTCGAGCAGATAGGTCGGCTGCCGCTTGTCGACAGGGGGTTCCCAGAACTCGTCTTCCAGCTCCTCCTTCGTCGGCTTGGGCGGGGGCGGTTGCTCCTTGAACCCGCGCGGCACGCGGAGGGACATGCCGAACTTCTCCCACGGGGCACTCAGGGCGGCGTCGACCTCCTGCCGTTGGGCGAAGTACGGAACCGTGTTGCCGGTGAAGTCGGCCTGATAATCCGAGTCGCCGCACCCCGACGCGGCGAGAACCAGCAGGAGGCAGCAGGAGAAACGCATGCGGAAGGGACCGGGGCGGAGTTGTGCGGAACCGCGATCATCCGTCGCCGGTCCGCGATCGGTCAACCGGCCGCCGCGTCCGCGTGCGGAAGGTCCGGGAACCGGCCCCGCTCGAACACGACTCGTCCGCCCAACACCGTGTGCGCCACCCGTCCCCGCAGCGTCCGTCCGGCGAGGGGCGTGCGGGCGACGGGCACGGCGAGCGTCGCCGGGTCGCAGGTCCACTCCCCGGCCACGTCGAGGACCGCCAGGTCTGCCCGCTCGCCCGGCGCCAGCGACGGCGTTTGCCGGTCCAAGACGTCCGCCGGCCCGGTCGTCAGCAACTCAATCAGTCGCGGAAGTTTCTCCTCGCCCAGCGCCGTGTTCGCCGCGGCAAAGGCGATCTCGAAGGCTTCGTATCCGGGGGGAGCCGCCAGCAGATCGACCGGGTCCAGCAGCGCCGGATCCGGGCGGTGCCCCGCGGTGAGGCAGGCAATCGCCGGGGGATACTCCGGCGTGCGACGCCCCTCGCCGGCGAGATGAATGAGGAATTCCCGGTCACGGTCGTCGCGGAACGGCGGGTCGACGCGGCCGGCGGGGTCGAACCCTTCCAGCGCCGCCGCGGTGCAGAGCAGATGCGTCGCCGTGACGGCCGCGGAGATCGGCGCCGGATCGAGCAGCGTCTCGTTCAAATAATCCGAGACGATCATCGCGGCCCCGCCGTCTGACAGGGCGGTGAAGTGCAGTCGACGGCCGCTCGGATCCGCGAGTTCGATCGCGTGGGCCAGTTCGATGCCCCGCCGCACCGCGACCCGTTCGCTCGCCGCCGAGACGCCGAACAGTCCCAGCTGCGCGGCGACCGGGCCTTCCGCGGCGACGCCGCCCTCGCTGAGTTCCGCGTCGCGCGGCAGATCGAACACTCGCCGATTGAGCATCTTGGCGTACAGCAACCCGCGGCGAAGCAGTTCGCTGTCGCCGTGCGGTTCCGGTCCGTCCCCGAACGCGACCGCCCCCGCTTCGGCGGCGTCGCCCAACTCCGCCAAGCGGCGGGTGCCGGGCACCGTCAGCGGGCCGATGCGCAGTAGTTTGGGGCACGGGCCGTTGAAGTCGCGGGCCTGCCGAGCGGTGCCGAACGCCGCGACCCTCGTGTAGCCGCCCGCCAACGCCTGCCGCGCGAAGCGTTCGTTGACGCCCGCGGTCGGGGCGACCGCGTGCGGTTCGACGAACCCGGGGCAGACGACCAGCCCGACGGCGTCGATCGTCGCGTTCGGCTCGCCGCCCGGCGGATCGATCAGGACGCCGTCGCGGACCCACAAATCGCGGATTTCATCGCTCCCCGACGCCGGGTCGATCACCCGGCCGCCGGCGATTCTCAGGGTGAACGAATTTGTCGTGCGGTCGCTCATCGCCGGGCCTCCATCAGCGTCGCCAGGCAGGCCATGCGGATGAACACGCCGTTGGCGACCTGCTTCAGAATCAACGAGCGCGGGCCGTCGGCGACCTCGCTGCTCAGTTCGATCCCGCGGTTGATCGGACCGGGGGCCAGCACCCAGGGATCGCGACCGCTGCGGGTCAGGCGGGTCTGCGTCATGCCGAACAGGCGGTAGTACTCCGCCGGGCTGGGGAAGAACGCCCCGCGTTGCCGTTCGAATTGCACCCGCAGCAGGTTGACCGCGTCGCTTTGGGCGAGGGCGGCGTCGAGATCCGTGAAGAACTCCGCCCCCGGCAACTGTCGGGGCAGCAGCGTCGACGGGCCGCAGACCAGCACCCGTGCCCCCAACGCCCGCAGACCGTGGATGTTCGAGCGAGCCACCCGGCTGTGCAGGATGTCGCCCACCACCGTGACCGTCTTCCCGGCCAGCGACTCGCCGGTTCCCTCCTGCGAAAAAGCGTCCCGCAGGCTCAGCAGGTCGATCAGGGCTTGGGTGGGATGTTCGTGGGTGCCGTCGCCGGCGTTCAACAAGCCGGAGGTGACGAACTCCCGCAGCCGATGCGGCACGCCGGGGGAGCCGTGCCGGATCACCATCAGATCCACGCCCAGGGCTTCGATCGTGCGGACGGTATCCGCGACGGTCTCGCCCTTGGCGACGCTGGAGCCGACCTCGGTGAACTCGACGGTCTCCGCCCCCAGGCGTTTCGCCGCCAGCCGAAAGCTGTTTCGGGTGCGGGTGGAGTTCTCGAAGAACAGGTTCCCCACCGTCGCCCCGGCCAGAGGAGACGGGAGGGCGCGTTCGTCGGCCAGTCGCCGAAACTCCACCGCCCGATCGAGCAGCTCGGTGATCTCATCTCCGTTCAGATCCGCCAGCCCGACCAAATGCCGACGATCCCACGGCGGTTTCGGCGGCGAGCCGGGGGCGTCAGACCCCGGCGCATGGGGTTTAGGCGAAGCGTCCGTCACGCCCGGGAGATTACCGGCCGTCCCCGGGTACCGCGACCCGGCGGACGGCGGGCGCCGGGGCGATTTGCGGCGGCGTCGGTTCGACCGTCGCGGTCGGCAAAGGCGGCTCCGGGTCGGCTGCGTCCACCTCGATCGTCTCCGCAGTGGATGCCGGGGCGTCGGTCGGCGTTGCGGGTCCGTTTGCGGCTCCGACGATCCCAGCGAGCAATGCCCCGCAGGCGATCGCCCAGCCGGCGGTGCGAACCGGGGAGACCGGCGGTCGCACGGGACGCAGCCGATCGGCGGCCTCCGCGAAGGATATGGGCGCTGCTTCGGGGCGATGGCCGAGCAAAGCGTCGATCAACGACGCCAGCGGTTCGGGCGTGTCCGGGGCCAACTCGGTAATCGAGGGCAGCAGCGGGGCGGCGGCGTGGACGGTGCCGAACCGGCGCGGGGCGAACAGGTAGGGCGGTCGCCCGGTCAGCACGCCCCACATCAACCCGGCGAAGGCCCGCAGGTCGGCCTCGGTGCCGAACTCGACCGGGCCGCTCTCCGCTTCGACCCAACCGCCGCGGGTCGCGTCGCCGGACCGCGGGGGCAACAGCGGAGCGAGACCGCAATCGACCAGAACCGGCCCCCCCGGCGAGAGCCGCACGTTGTGGGCGTGAATCTCGCCATGAATCAGCCCGGCGGCCTCCGCCGCGGCGAGGCCCGATGCCAGCCGACGCGCCAGCGTGTACGCCTCCGGCCCGTCATACCGTCCGCGGGCCGCGATGCGATCCGCCAACGTCGGTCCCGAGACCGGCGCCGAGCGCACCCAAATTCGTTCGCCCTGCTCCTCGCCCGCGGTCTGCACGACCACGGCGTCCGGGACCACGATCGCCGGGTGGGAGACGACGACGCGGCAGAGATGATCCAACGGGTCGGTGCGTTCGCCGCAGCGTTTCAATACGGCTGCGCCCGTCGGCCCGCTCGCGGTGCAGGTGCGGGCGCCGAGGCTCCCGGTGATCGCCAGCGGGCCGACGCGCAGGTCGGCGTCGCGGCCTTCGAGGAACGCGGTCGCCTGATGATCCGTCAGATCGCCGGCGGCGTGCAGGCGGTCCAGCCAGAGCAGTTCGCCCGCGGGCACCTCCGCGGAGAGTCGTCGCACGGCCCGGCCGTATCGTCCCGCGCGCCCGGACAACCGGGGATCGAGGGCGGCGAGGCGGGCGGCGAGATCGGTCGGAGGAGCCGGCATCCCCCGGGTTTTCGCACCCGAAGCGGTTCCGGGGCCAGACCGGATTCGGCTTGACGCCCCAAACGCCGTGCTGTGAAACAACGGCCTCCCTTCTTACCCCGCTCCCCCAATGTCCGATCCGCCCGTGCTCATCCCGGCGTTCGGAACGCCGCGGGCGGTCCGCCGCTGGATTCGCACGCACCCGGCCGCGGGGGTCCGCTTCGTTGCTTGCGGCTTCAACGGCGAAGGCTTCGAGACGAACGACGATCCGCTCGTCTGCGTGGCGATCGAGCGATTCCCGGAGGAATGGCCTCACAACAGCGTGCGCACGCTGCTGGATCGCTTCCCGCTGTCCGATTGGATCGTCGCCTGCGGACCGTGGGCGAACGGCGGAGACCGCACCGGTTCCCCGTGGCCGGCAGCGCTCCGCCGGGGAAATGCGGAGGGCCTGCGAGCGGCGCTCGCAGCATTGGACGGGCACGGGTCCGGCGGGGCGTTCGGCGATCGGCCGTCCCCCGCTCCGCCGCCGGGCGTGGGGCCGGCGCTGGTCGTCAGCCCCGACCGAGGCTATGCCGCAGCGCTCGCTCGAACGCTGTCCGGTCCCGCGTCGGGCGGGCCGTCCGGACCGATCTGGGAGCTGTGGGATCGAGACCACTGGGACGACCGGCGAGCCGCCGACCTCACCCGCTCCCGCTTGCGATTCCCGGAGCGGGTGCGCGTGGCGGTCGCGTCGCTCGAATCGCCGGTCGAACCGGGCGACGCCGGCTTCGACGCCCTCCTGCGGAAGTGGGATCCGCCGGAGGTCGTCTGGGCCGCGGTTCAGTCCGCGACGGTCTCCGCAGCTTCGTCGGCGGCCTCGTCAGTGGCCGCGGCCGCTTCGACAGCCGCCTCCTCGATCGCTCCCGGCTCAGCCGGGTCGGCGGATTCCGCTTCGAGGGCGTCCGCGTCGCTCACCGGGTCGAGCGACTGAATACGGAAGTTGCGGAAGCTGACGTCGGTCGTGGGATCATGCCCCTGCAGCACGATGTAACCGGCGTCGTCCCGACGGCCCTTGCGGGGGTTCGGATCGAGGTCGCGTTCGTCGGTGAAGTCCGTGACCTGCAGACCGTTCACCCAGGTCGCCATGCGATTGCCGACGCAGAACAGGGTGACGTGGAACCACTCGCCATCGTTCGCGTTGATGTACCGAGCCGGCTGACGACGGAAGATCCCGCCGGTGCCGAAGCCGTCTTGGTAATCGTCCGGGTCGGTGCGTCCGCCGGGGCCGAGCGTGTTCTGCAACTGCATCTCGTACCCGTTGGAGGGGGCGTCGGCCGTCGGTTCGATCGTGCGGAAGAAGATCCCGCTATTGCTGTCCTTCGAATTGCACTTCACCTCGCATTGCAGGACGAAGTCGCCGTACTGCTGCTCGCTGCGGAGGAAGCCGGGGCCGCCGGTCAGGTGCAGTTCCGGGCCGTCCCTGGTGACGGTCGCTTCGCTGCCGTCGACGGGGGTGAAGCTGTCGATCGACAGCAGTTCCGTGTCCGGCAGGAACTCGATGTACCGCGCCGCCGTGCCGTCGTTGCCGCGGATGCCGAGGATCGCGGGGGCGAAATAGCCCGTGATGTCCGCCCCCTCGAGGGATTCAGGATTCGCCGGCGGCGGGTTCAGCCCGAATTGGCCGGGGGTCCACTGGTCGACGGTCTCGGCCGGCTTGCCGGGCAGGAAGGGGTAGTCGCGATCGCCGACGACCCAACCGTCGGCGAAGCTGGCCCAGACTTCGCCGTCGACCGGGTGCCAAGTCTCGATGTGAACGGTTCCCGCGGCCAGCGGCATGCGGAACTCGGCGCCGGCGGCGCAGCCGCTGTCGTCTTTGTCGTGCAGCTTCATTTCCGGGCGAGCGACGCTCGCTTCGCCGCCGTCGACGCTCCAGCCGAAGAACGTTTGCCCGTCGAACAGGGCGATGCGTCCGCGGGCGAGGTCCTCCGTGGAGAGGCCGTCCGGGAAATGCACGCCCTCCGCTTCCAGCGGGGCGGCCGGCATCGCCGGCGGATCGGGCAGTTCGTCGAAGGTGGGCGGACCGACCTCGAACTCCTCCCACTGCTCGAACGCCAGCTCCTCATCGTCCCACTCGATCTCCAGCGGTTCGCCGCGATTCACGTCACAGCCGACGAGGGCCAGCGGCAATAGGAGAGCGAGTCCCCGATAAGCCGGGACGAAACGTTTGAACGACGGCATTTCTAAAGCTCCGGCGGAAGTCGGCGACATGAATCAACAAACGCCAGCGTGAGGGTCTCAGCCCTCCCACGCAACAGTTCACCGCGGGCCGTCGGTATTGCCCGAATCATTCTTAAGGTCGCCGGATTCGGCTTCGCTTGAAGCGGACTCGTCCTCAAGCCGCTCCGGCATCTCGACGGCCTCGAAGATCGGGACGTCGTCCGGTGCCTCCTCCGGTTCGTGCAGGATTGAGATCGTCTGCGTTTCGACCTCCGTCTCCCAAGTGCAGCCCACGAGGGAGAGCAGGCAGGCGCCCGCGAAACCGCAGGCGACGGCCGCGAGTCGGTCAGACGCGATCACTCGCCGATGCTCCAGCGGAGGTAGGCGTCGATGAACCGTTGCAGGTCGCCGTCGATGACGGCGTCCGGGTTCGTCTCGCGGTGGCCGGTCCGAGTGTCCTTGGCGAAGCGATCCGGGTGCAGCACGTAGTTGCGAATCGTTTCACCGCCGAAGCCGATCTTGCTCTTCTCGCCGCGTCGCGCGGCGTTCTCCGCCTCTTGGGCTTCGACCTGCATCTGATAGAGCTTCGATTCCAGCATCTGCCGGGCGTGGGCGCGGTTCTGGTGCTGGCTGCGCTGGCTCTGACACTGCACGACGGTGCCGGTCGGCAGGTGGGTCAGACGAATGGCGGACTCCGTCTTGTTGACGTGCTGACCGCCGGCCCCGCCCGCGCGCATCGTGTCCTCGCGGACGTCCGCGGCGTAATCGACGTCCACGCTGATCTGATCGCCGAGATCCGGCGTGACGTCGATCGCGGCGAAGCTCGTCTGCCGCCGGCCCGCGCCGTCGAAGGGGCTGATGCGAATGAGCCGATGCTGGCCGCTTTCGCCCTTTAGATAGCCGAACGGGTGATCGCCCTTCACCAGCAACGTGGCGCTGCGGATGCCGGCCTCTTCCGCCTCGGAGGACTCCACCAACTCGACTTTGTACCCCTCCCGTTCCGCCCAGCGCTGATACATCCGCATCAACATCGCGGCCCAGTCGGCGGCGTCGGTGCCGCCCTCCCCCGCCTGGATCGAAACGAAGGCGTCGCAGCGGTCTTCCGGGGCGCTCATCACCTGCCGAAGTTCCATCGCGTCGGTCTTCTTCTCCAACGTGGCGATCGATTTCCCAAGGTCGTCCGCCATCGCGGCTGCCTCCTCGGGGTCTTCGGCGGCCAGTTCGAGATACGCCTCGGCATCGCCCTTCAGCTCCAGCAGTTCGTTCAACGGCTTGAGCACCGCCTGCGTGGCGGACAGACCGGAGACGACTTTCTGAGCGGCCTCCTGATCGTCCCAGAAGGTCGGGGCGGACATCTGGGCGTTCGCCTCCTCGACCTTGGCGGTCAGAGCCGCGTGGTCAAAGAGAGTCCTTCAGATTGGTAATGCGAGCGAACACCGCGTCGGCGCGGGCGGAGAGGTCGGCGTCCATTGAAAAAATCGCGAGGGGCGAGGCGTAGGGAGAAAGTGAAATCGCGACCGCGGCGAGCGGAGGGCGTCAGCCCTTTGAGGCATGCGAGCGGCTCAGCCGGAGAGACTTAGCGGGCTGACGCCCCCCGCTCGCTTGGGGTTCAGCCGTTCGCGGAGAGGCCGATGCCTTCGTAGGTGAAGCCGCGTTCGGCCATCTCGGCGGGGTCGAACAGGTTGCGGCCGTCGAGGATCACCGGGGCGGCCATCGCGTGCTTGAGGTAGTCGAAGTCCGGGTTGCGGAACTCGTTCCACTCCGTGCAGATGCACAGCAGGTCGGCGTCGCGGGCGGCGTCGTAGTGGTGTTCGCCGTAGATCAGCTTGTCGCCGTAGATCGCTTTCACGTTCGCCTCCGCGACCGGGTCGTGGACCTGCACCGTGGCGCCGGCCTTCAGCAGCGAATCGATCAGCACGAGCGCCGGCGCTTCGCGAATGTCGTCGGTGCGGGGTTTGAAGGCCAGACCCCACACGCCGATCGTTTTACCGCTGAGCTTCTCGCCCAGTTGGGCCTTCACCTTCTCGAACAGAACGGTTTTCTGCGCGTCGTTCACCTCGTCGACGGCGGCGAGAATTCGCGACGTCATCCCCGTGTCTTCGGCGACCGCCATCAGCGCCCGCACGTCCTTCGGGAAGCAGCTTCCGCCGTAGCCCACGCCGGGGAACAGGAAGGAGAAGCCGATCCGCTGGTCGTGCCCGATGCCGCGGCGGACGCTGTTCACGTCGGCGCCGACCCGCTCGCAGAGGTTCGCCATTTCGTTGATGAAGCTGATCTTCGTCGCCAGCAGGCAGTTGGCGACGTATTTGGTCATCTCGGCGCTCTCCCACCCCATCGACAGGAAGGGCCGCTCCGTGCGAAGGAAGGGTCGGTACAGCTCGTGCAGCACTTCCGTCACCTCATCGCGGACCGTTCCGACGACGACGCGATCCGGTTTGGTGAAGTCGTCGACCGCGGCGCCTTCCTTGAGAAACTCCGGGTTGCTGGCGACGTCCACGTCGCGGCCGGTGAGTTCCTTCAGCTTGGCGGCGACCTTGCGGTTCGTACCGACGGGGACCGTCGACTTGATGACCACGATCGCATCCTCCTTGATCCGCGAGGCGATCGTCTCCACGCAGCCGAACAGCGCCGAGAGGTTCGCCCGACCGTCGTCCCCCTGCGGGGTGCCCACGCCGATGAACACGCACTTGGCGTCCGGGATGGCGCCGTCCGGGTGAGTGGTGAACTTCAAACGGCCCGCGGCGTGGTTCCGTTTGACCAGTTCGGTCAGGCCGGGTTCGTAGATCGGGATGACCCCGTCGTTCAGGCCGGCGACCTTTTCTTCGTCAATGTCCAGGCAGGTCACCTGATTGCCGCTCTCGGCGAAGCAGGTTCCGGTGACGAGACCGACGTAGCCGGTCCCGATCATGGCGATCTTCAAGTCAATTCCTCTCAGACGACGCGGTCCGCGGACGCGCGTGATAACGGGGACGCGGGTGAGTGTAACGACGCCCACCACCCGAGTAAGCGTCGCTGAGAAGCGCTTGCCTCAGTCGTCAGATTCGTCAGATTCGGCCGTCGGATCCACCACCACGTCGGCCGGCGGGGGAACCGCGACCGGTTCGTCGGCGGGGCGTTCGAGAGCCGGTTCGACGACGCCTTCGGTCTCGACCGCGACCTCGGCGTCGGTCAGTTCCGCCTCGACGAGTTCGGCGGGGATGCGGGCGACGGAGGCCAGCGTGTCGCCCGAATCGAGGCGAATACACCGCACGCCCTGAGCGTTGCGGCCGGTTTCGCGAATATCCCGAGCGCGGATGCGTTGAATCTTGCCGGCGGCCGTCATCATCAGCACCTCGTCGTCGTCCGCGACCGCGGCGACGGAGATCACCGGGCCGGTCTTCGCGGTGACCTTCAAGTCACGCAGTCCCTTGCCGCCCCGCTTCTGGCGGCGATACCGGGCGTTGCCGCTGGCGACAGGGGCGTCGCCGTTCTCGCCCGATTCGTCGTCGGCCGCGTCGGAGCCATCGGTCGCGTCGTCCTCCTCGGCGTCGTCGCTCGCATCGGGGAGTTCGCCGAGGCCGAAGGGGGTCCGTTTGCCGAGCCCCTTCTCGGACAGCGTCAGCAGCCGCAGGTCCGGGTCGGCGACGACCAGGCCGACGACCTCGTCATCCTGTTGCAGATTGATGCCCCGCACGCCGCGGGTCGCTCGGCCCATCGGGCGGGCGTCTTCGTGGGAGAAGCGGATGCTCATGCCGGTCTTCGTGGCGAGGACCACGTCGTCGCCCTCGCGGACGATCCGCACGTCGATCAGCTCGTCGCCCTCGTCCAGGTTGATGGCGATGATCCCGCCCCGCAGCGGACGACCGTAGGCGGAGAGCGCCGTCTTCTTCACGGTCCCGTTGCGGGTCGCCATGATGAGGTACTGATCGTCCGGGAACTCGCCGACGGCGAGACAGTTGGCGACGTTCTCGCCGGCGTCGGAGAGTTGCAGCAGGTTGACCAACGCCCGCCCCTTGGCGATGCGGGAGCCGAACGGCAGGTCGTAGACCTTCCGCCAGTAGACTTTGCCCTTGTCGGTGAAGAACAGCAGCCAGTCGTGCGTGCTGGAGACGAACAGGTGCTCGACGGGGTCTTCCTCGTCGGTCTTCGTCCCCTTCACCCCCTTGCCGCCGCGGTTCTGGGCCTGATAGACCGACAGCGGCGTCCGCTTGACGTAGCCGCGGGAGGAGATGGTCACGACCATCGGTTCCTCGGCGATCAGGTCGCCGATGTCCACGTTGCCCAACTCGGTCGGGTCGATCTCCGTGCGACGTTCGTCGCCGAAGCGCTCCGCCAGTTCGAGCATGTCCGCTTTGACGACGGCTCGCAGGTGCGTTTCGTCGGAGAGCAGCCGGAGGAACTCGCGGATGCTGTCGATCAGCTCCGCGTATTCCCCGCCGAGCTGCTCGCGTTCGAGGTTCGCCAAGCTGCCCAACTGCATCGAGACGATCGCGTCCGCCTGCTTGCGAGACAGGGAATAGGTGTCCGCTTTCCCCTTCTCTTCCAGGAACAGGTCGAAACCGTCGCCCAGCGCCCGGGCGATCAGCTCCGCGGGCACCTGAATGTCCTGCAAGCGGTTGCGGGCTTCGTCGCGGCTGGGCGAGGCCCGGATCGTCTTGATGACTTCGTCGATGTTCGACTGGGCGATCAGCAAGCCCTCGACCGTGTGCTTGCGGGCCTTCGCCGCGGCGAGTTGGTGCTCGGTCCGCCGGCGGATCACGTCCACCCGGTGACGAACGAACTCCAGCAGGATCTCACGCAGGCTGAGAGTCTTCGGCCGCTGACCGACCAAGGCCAGCAGAATCACGGAGACCGTCGACTGCAGCGGGCTGAACTTGAACAGCTGGTTCAGCACCACGTCGCGATCCGCGTCCCGCTTGAGATCGATGTGGATCTCGGCCTGCCAGGGCGCCGTCTTGCGGTCGGTGAAGTCCGTGACGCGGCTGATGCCCTCGACGCGGCCCTCTTTAGCGACCTGCTCCAGCTTCTCGCGGATGCGGTCGCGGGTCTCCATGTACGGGATCTCGGTGACGACGATCGTCTCCTGGCGCCCCTTCGTCTCGAACCGCGTTCTGGCCCGCAGGGTGAGCGTGCTGCGGCCGGTGCGGTAGCCCTGCAGAATGCCCATGCGGCCGCAGATCACGCCGCCGGTGGGGAAGTCCGGGCCGGGGATATGCTCCATCAGCCCCTCGACCGACAGCATCGGATCGTCGATCAGCGCCGCGACGCCGCGACAGACCTCGCCGAGGTTGTGCGGCGGGATGCTGGTCGCCATGCCGACCGCGATGCCGGTGGAGCCGTTCACCAACAGGTTCGGGTACCGACTGGGCAGAACCGTCGGTTCGGTGCCCTTCTGGTCGTAGGTCTGGACGAAGTCGACGGTGTCCTTGTCGATGTCCCGCAGCAGCTCCGTCGCCAGCGACGACATCTTCGCTTCGGTGTACCGCATCTGGGCCGGCGGCAGGCCGGCCAGTGAACCGAAGTTGCCCTGCTTGGCGATCAGCTCGCCCCGCATCACCCACGGCTGCGCCATGCGGGCCAGCGTGGGATAGATCGCCCCGTCGCCGTGCGGGTGGTAGCTACCCATCGTCTGGCCGACGATCTTGGAGCACTTCGTCGTGCTTCCGCCGGGGTTGAGGTTCAGATCCCGCATCGCCACCAGGATGCGACGCTGGGAGGGCTTCAGGCCGTCCCGCACGTCCGGCAGCGCCCGGCTGACGATGACGCTCATGGCGTACGTCAGGTAGCTGGTCCGCATCTCGTCCTGGATGTCCAGAGGCCGGACGTTCCCGACGTTCCCGCTCAGCGCCGGGTCCGGGCGTTCCTCGACGATCTGGTCCCCGGTCAAGGCGTCCTGCCCCGTCGTTGCATTGGGATCGGGCTCGGGGGTGTCGTCAGCCAACGCGGGCGCTCACATAGATAAGGAGAAGCGGCTAGTTCCCGCATTCTAACCGGGGGGCCGCAAACCTCAACGGCGACAGGCATTTGCGGCGAACCGGATCCGCGTTCTCCCCCTCCGTCCGGGACGACCCGCGAAAGCGGTCGAAGAGCGTCGATCGCCGCCGCCGTCCCGTGACACGCCCCCCCGCCGAACGACCTGATCGGACGAAAAACGCCCCCCGCAGCACAGGCTGCGGGGGGCGTTCATGCATGAGCCTCAACGGGTCCGCCGAGAGGTCGGACGGCGCCGGTTAGAAGGCCTCGCTGGCGACCGTCTCGCCGCCGGCACGGGAGCCGAGGGCGCCCCACACGCCGTAGGGGCTGTTGCCGGAGATCGTATTGCCGTTCGACGCTTGGCTGTAGGTCAGGTCGCCGGTGTCGATCGTATCGCTGATGAATTGCACCGAGCCGTCCCCCATCACCACTTGAACGCCGCCGGAGTGGGCGCTTCCGGCAGCGTACAGGCCTCTCCCGTTGGGGTGGGGGTTCCCCGGGGCGGCGCAGCTGGGACCGTTGGGCGGAATCACGGTGATGAACGACGTGAACAGAGCCCCTTCCATGTACCGTCCCCCGCGGAAGCTGTTGACGGCTCCCGCGCGATGCCCGAACCGCAGCCCGGTCTGCTGATAGAAGCCGGGATTCTCGGGATCGGACACGGCTTCGATGCAGTTCACTTGAGCGTTATCGAAGATTCCGCCGCCGAGGCCGGAGGCGACCAACCCGCCGAATTCCAGACCGCCGCCCCACCGCGGGCCGATCTCGCCGCCGAGAATCGTGGTCGTGGTGCCGTCGCGCAAATCTCGAAATCCGTAGGCGTACCCGCTGGCGAACGCTCCGCGACTATTGGCGGCGTTCGACTTCCGATTGCCGTTATTGGTGCCCGTGAAGACCCTGCCGTTGTCGCCGCAGCACAGGCCGTAGTTCGTATCCGCCTGCCGGAGCGTCGCCCGGGAGATCGCCCCGTCGGAAGGGCAAATGAAGCTGGTGACTTCGAACCCGTTCGCCTTGCTCCAGCGGTCGCTCGTGCAAGCCGCCGTTCGCCGGGAGACCTTCACCTCGTCCCAGATCGTCCTCTCGTCCATGTAGGGCAACAGCGCCGGCAGCGCCGACAGCCGGCCGCGGTCGTTGCTTCGGCCGTTGTGATAGCCCAGCGGGAGGGTCTTGAAGGTACTATGATAGTTGTGCATCGCCAGACCGATCTGCTTCATGTTGTTCTGGCACTGGCTGCGGCGGGCGGCTTCGCGGGCCTGCTGAACGGCCGGCAGAAGCAGGCTGACCAGGATCGCGATGATCGCAATGACCACCAGCAGTTCGATCAGCGTGAAGCCTCGTCGAGCGGCCGCGACTCGGTGCGACGACGCGCCTGAGGGAGGATTGGAGGGGGGCTGGAGTGAGTACATTCGGACCTGAGTGACAAGAGGTCAGACGGGCAGAACGCCCGTTGTTGGACTTGGAGATGGGCAAAGCCGGACACGGCGGGGGGAGACCCCGCCGAGACCCGTCCGGAGCTGAAAACGCACGCTTGACAGGCGGGCCGGCGCCCCTGACATTGAAGATCACATCAGTTCCTGTCAATGCGTAGGATCGACTTCGCGGTTCGGTCGCCCGTTCGAGGCGGCCGCCGTTCCTGTCTCCATCCTCGTTTGCTCCGTCTTTCGGCCCCTGCTCTCATGCCCAATCCATCGCGTTTCACCGTCCGCCCGCGAGCGCTGTCCGGTGCGGCGTTCTTAGCGTTGTCGCTGCCGCTCGCCGGCGTCACCGTCGGTTGCGGGGGCCACGGCTCCGGCGGGATGGGGCCGGAGGGCAAGACGATGGAGGAAATCATCGCCGAGAACGACAAATGGTCCGACGCGGCGGACGCCGAGGCGGAGGGAGACGGCGCCTTCTGATCGGGACCACAGCAGCGCCGCTTCTTTCAGCAACCTCGGCCCGAACCGCCTCCGCGGCATAGAACTGACGCCCGGCGGACCGCCCCGCCATATTGAACACGCCAACGCACAGGCGAACGGGGAACGTCAGTTCCCCGTTCGCCTGTGCGTTGGCGTTGGTACCTCCGGGGGAGAGGTGAAGCGTCTTTTTGTGAGTCCGAAGCGCAAGCGAGGTTGGCGACTGCACGGCCTCGCTTGCGCTTCGGGCTCACAGGTGGCTACCAAAACCGCCAGATTGATCGGCCGGACGCACCAACCGCACCGGGGGCCGCTCGTCGGTCGTGTCTGCGTGCGACGCATCCTGCTGATCCGAGGCGGCGGGAGCGTCGGGCCGTTGCTCGGCATCGGACGGCCGGCGGCGGCGGCTCGGCGGGGCATTCTGTCGGCTTCACCCTCCCTGCCCCCGCTCCGACGCGCATCCGCACTCTCGCACCGTTTCACGTGGCCGGTGTGCCCGTCGGGCGGGACGGACAGCGCCGAGACGAAAAAATCCCCGCCGCGGAGTTCGCGACGAGGATCTGAGAGAACGCTTCAACTCGAGAATCGCTCTCGAAAGTGTCAGACGTCGGAACGTCAGAAGGCGTCCCCGGCATTGGTTTCGCCGCCGTTGACCGAACCGAGCGCGCCCCAAACGCCGTAGGGGCTGGCACCGTCGATCTTGTTTCCGTTGGCCGACATATCCCACGAGAGATCCCCGGTGTCGACGGTCTCGCTGACAAACTGAACGGAACCGTCGCCCATGACGACCTGGGCGCCGCCAGCGTGGGGACTGCCCGCGGTCAGGATCATGCCGCCGCCGGTGTGTGCGTCGCTGTTGACGGCACAACTCGGTCCGTTCGGAGCGATGACCGTATTCACCCCGGCGAAGAGCGGGCCGGAGGCATACCGTCCGCCGCGGAAGTTGTTCACGTTTCCGGCGCCATTCCAGTCGAATTGAACGCCTTCGCGGTAGAAGCCAGGGGCCTGCGGGTCGCTGACGGCCTCGATGCAATATTGCTGGACGTCGTTGAAGATTTCGCTGCCCAGGTTGGCGACGCAGAGGCCGCCGAACGCCCGGCTGCCGTCCCATCGGGGGCCGATTTCCGCGGCGAGGACCGTGGTCGTGGTGCCGTCCTTCAGATCCCGAAACCCACGCACCACACGATGGGCGAAGGCGCCGCGCCGGTGCTGGGCGCTTGTGTTGAAGTGCGTGCGGCCGTTATCGCCGTAGCAGAGGCCGTAATTCGTATCGCCCGAGGAGAGCGTATCCGTGTGCGGCACGCCGTCGGAGGGGCAAAGCAGCGTCGTAATCTGAACGTTGTAGGGTCCGTTCCACGTGGCGCCCCTGCCGGTCCGCTCCGCCTTAATCCGCGTCCACAGCGGCGTTTGATCGAGGTAGGGAGTCAACGACGGGAACCCGCTGGCCCGACGATTCGCGGCCCACGAGGCCCCGGTGCCGCCCCCGTTACCGATCGGCAAACTCTTGTAGGTGCCGTGATAGTTGTGCATCGCCAAGCCCAACTGCTTCAAGTTGTTCTGGCACTGGCTGCGCCGCGCGGCTTCGCGGGCCTGCTGAACGGCCGGCAGAAGCAGGCTGACCAGGATCGCGATGATCGCAATGACCACCAGCAGTTCGATCAGCGTGAATCCCCGACGTTCCATGGCAGACGGAGTCTGCGGAATCGGTGAAGGTTTTTGCATGGTGCTACGAAGGGTTTGAGGCTGTGGAGAACAGGACAGGAGGTCTGCAGAACGCAAACTTAGAAATGTCCACCCATGGATCATGAAGAGCTGATGAGTTTGAGTCAACGGTTGCCGAACGGCTCGTTGACACAACGCAATGGTCCGCTTGACGCGGAAGTCATGACCATCTCGATATCGGCGGATACTTACGCATTCTCTTGCGAGAGCGCTGCCGTGCGGTCATCTTCTCGGAGACCCGTTTCCCATCGCTTCATTCGTCGGTTCTTCGATGCGACAGACTTCACGCACCGCGATTCTCTCTCGTTTGGCTCTCACGGCCGCAGTCGCCCTGCCGACCGCGATCCCGCTGTTTGCAGCCGGTTGCGATTCCGGCCCGGACGGCATGGGAGAGGGCATGCCCACGAAAGATGAAATTATCGAGGCAAACAAAGCTCTCGACGGCGAAGACGAAGGCTACCGAAACTGACGGTCTTGAGTCGGGGAGGCCGACCAGCGTTCGGCTAACCAGCATCGAATCGGTGACCGCAGCGCTCCGGAGGCCTCAGGCCTCCGGAGCGCTCGCTGCACATGCGAACGGTCCCGTCACCGAGAAACGACGGTCGATCCCGCCGCGAAGGGCTGGCGATCGCGGGTCAAAGCGGGGCCGTTCCAATGGAGAACGCGTCCCCGCTTCGGCCACGGACCGCGGAACCCTCTATTCTTCAGCGGCGGGTTTGCCGCCGGCAGGTTTGTCCTTGCCGGCCTTCCCTTCACCGGACGCGGTCGACGGGTTCGCCGGGCCGTTGCTGGACGCTCGCTTCGAGGGCTGCGGCGGCGGCGCCGTCGTGCGTTGCGAGACCGGGTCTTGCTTCTTATCGAGGGCCGCGTCGCGGTCTTCGACCATCTTCACGAGCGTCTCCGGCAGTTCGACGCCGGCCACGTCTTTCATCACCTCCATCATCGGGGGCAGGCTGCGGGCCATGTTTTGCAGGAAGCCGGCGGTGCTGCTCTGGCCGTCCTTCCCGCCGCCTTCCCAGACGACGACCTTGTCGAACTTGATGTTCGAGATCGCCTTGGCGCTCGCTTCGGTCAGGGCGTCGAGGTGTTCGAGCATCAGCATCTGGAAGGCTTTGTCGCTGCCGCCGCAGGCCGCGACGATGCGTTCCAGACCCTCGGCCTTTTTGGCCATGATCTCGTACTGACCGCGGGCCTCGGCGTCGAACTTGGCGAAGATCGCGTGGGCCTCGGCGTCGGCTTCGATGCGGCGCTGCTCGCCGGCGGCCTCGGCGTCGACGATGCGCTTCGCCTTCTGGGCCTTCGCGAGCGATTCCAGTTCGGCTCGCTGTTGGGCCTCGATCTTCTCCGCCTCGGCGAGCGCCGCCTTGGTCATCGCCCGGAACTGGGCCTCCTGCACCGCGGCCTCGGCTTCACGCTTGCGGGTCTCGGCCAGCTGATAAGCCTCCGCATTCTTCACGCCCAACTGGGCCCGCGAGGCGGCGACGAGGGCGGCCGCTTCGTTCTCGCCCTCGACGGCGGCGGCGTCGGCCCGGGCGTTTTTGATGCGCTTCTCACGCTCCGCTTCCTTCACCTGCACGTCGCGTTCGAACTGGGCCTGCTGCTCGCCGACCTCCTGATCGCGTTCATAATCCGCCACGCCGATCGCCTGGTCGCGGGCGGCGCCGCGGGTTCCCAGTTCCCGCTCCTTGTTGGCGACCGCGACGGCGATCTCCCGCTCCCGCTGGGCCTCGGCGACGCGGATTTCGCCCAGTTTCTCCTGATCCGCCACATCGCCGCGGGCCGTCTGCACCGCCTGCGAGGCGGCCTTTTTCCCGATCGCGTCGATGTAGCCGGACTCGTCCTGGATGTCCGTGATGTTGACGTTGATGAGGACCAAACCGATCTTCCGCAGCTCCGGCTCCACGCTGTTCTGAACGTGGGAGAGGAAGGTGTCTCGGTCGCGGTTGATGTCCTCGATCCTCATCGAGGCGATCACCTGCCGGAGCTGACCGAAGATGATCTCCTGGGCCTGCGATTTGATCTCCTCGGTGTCCAACCCGAGCAGGCGGATCGCGGCGTTGGTCATCAGTTCCGGCGTCGTGCCGACGGCGACCGTGAACACGCTGGGCACGTTGACCCGGATGTTCTCCATCGAGAGCGCCCCGCGGAGGGGGATCTCGATCTGAATCGGATCGAGGCTCAGGTAATCGTGGTCCTGAATCAGCGGCCAGACGAAGCTCGCCCCGCCGTGCAGGCACTTCACGGCCTGCCCCTCCCCTTCCTCGGGCTTGCCGCCCGTTTTTCCGTAGATCACCAACACGCGGTTCGACGGACAGCGCTTGTACCGCTTCACCACCAACATCAGCAGGGTGAAAGCGATCAGTGCCGCCGCGACGATCGCGGCCAAGGCGTAGATCGAGGCGTTAGAGCCCTCCGTAAGCGTCTCCCCGGGCGGGAACTGGGCCAACGGGGGCAGGAGCGATGAGGGGGGCATGAGGTGGTTCCGATGGGAGAGGGATACGAACCTAGGTCTCAGATCGCGGCGACGTCGGCGGTGTCCGGCCCGGTGACTTCACGAACGATGATCGGGGTGCCGCTGGGCAGTTCCGGTCCGTCGGTGGTGGCGGCCATTTCGACGGTGCGGCCGGCGTATTCGAGCTGCACCTTGCCCAGTCCGGCCCGCTCGCCGGGCACGCGGACGTACACGGTGCCGTAGCAGCCGGCGACGCCGTCGGTGTTCACCGTGCCGTCCGCCCCCAGCTTGTGCAGTTGCCCCATCACCCAACTGACCGCCAGCAGGCCGGCGAGGCCGGCGAACGCCGCCGCCCCGCCCGTGATCCAGAAGGCCCACTGCAACTCCGAGCCGATCAGTCCCGCCAATCCGGCGAACGTCGCCGCCGCGGTCAGCGCCCGCAGAGACAGGGCCGACACGAAGCTGCCGTGCCCGCCGTGGCCGTGTTCGTGGTCGCCGGCGCCGGCGTCGCCCGGATCGGCGTCGCCGGCGTCGAAATCGAGGTCCATATCGGCGTCGACGTCGAAGTCCCCGTCGAAGTCTCCGCCGAGGCCCAGCAGCGTCATCACGACCTGACAGAGCAACAGCGTCCCGCCGACGAGGGCGAGAGCGGCGTAGAGGGTGAACATCGGGGGGGGATCCTCCGGGCGGAAGCGATTCGGCGGGAAGGGACGGTGTCGAACGCGACTCGGCGCCGAGCGAACGACGGATCACCCGAGCCGGTTCACGACCGAGCGGAGCGAGCGTGAGGAAAAAAGAACTCGGAGCGTGCATTCTGACGAGCGCCGCGACCGGATGCCGCATCCGATCCGGTCCGGCACGGCTGCTGCTTCGCTCCGGCGGGATGTCCGACCTTGTAACCCGTACCCGCCGCGGTCCCGGTTGCCCCTCAATGCGTCCGTCGCGGCGAGGAAGTCTCCGCTCCGAAAGCCGTCCCGGGTACGATCCCCGCCCGATGCCCAGCGCCTCCGCCCCGCCGCAGTCCGATCGCGACGCCTCCGGCTCGCCGAACGAAGCCGACGTTCCGACCGAACCCGACGCCGCCCGCCCGCCGGGCGCCGCCGGTTCTGCGGCGTCGACCGGTTCGCCGGGGTCGGCCGGTCGATTCGATCCGCTGGCGGAGACGGTCAAGCCCGGTCCCGCGGACGTGGCCGTCACCCGTCGGCTCTCCCGCCCCGGCGCCCGCCGAGCCGAACCCAAGCCGGCCGATCCGCCGGGCTACCGACTGCGGCACCTGCTGGGCCGCGGGGGGTTCGGCGCCGTTTGGCTGGCGACGGAGTCCGCGACCGGCAAACAGGTCGCGGTGAAGACGTTTCGCCACGTCCGGGCGCTGGACTGGCCGCTGCTGACGCGGGAGGTGGAGAAACTCGCGGCGCTCGACGCCAGCCGGCACGTCGTGCAATTGCTGGGCGTCGGTTGGGAGGCCGATCCGCCCTACTACGTCATGGAGTACCTGCCGGACGGTTCGCTGGCCGATCTGCTGGCCGGCCCGTCGACGCCAGAGAAATCCGCGGCCTCAGAGAAGACCGGGGCGGGGCCGGGAACCGCGGCGAAGCGGGAGCCGCTGTCCCCCAAGCGAGCCGCCGAGTTGGCCGAAGGCATCGCCGCCGGGCTGGTGCACGCCCACGGGTCGGGCATTCTGCACTGCGATCTGAAGCCGGGGAACGTCCTGCTGGACCGCGACGGCGTGCCGCGGCTGTGCGATTTCGGACAGGCCCGCGGCGTGGGCGGGAACCCGTCGAACGGCACGGGCGGCACCGCGGACGATTCCGCGTCCGAGGCGCGCACCGGCGGGCGACCGCTGGGCACGCTCTTCTACATGCCCCCGGAGCAGGTCGCCGCGGACGCCGCCCCGGATGCCCGGTGGGACGTGTACGCCCTCGGCGCCGTCCTCTACGAAATGCTCACCGGCGATCCGCCGCATCGCACGGAAGAACTGTCCGAACGCCTGAAGAGTTGCCCGCCGGGCGAACGGCTCGACGCCTACCGCGAAGCCGTCGTGAACGCCCCGGCGCCGACGGGGCACCATCATGTCCGCGGGGTCGACGGCCCGCTGGCTCGCATCGTCGATCGGTGCTTAAAGCCGGACCCCGCGGACCGCTATCCGAACGCTCAGGCCGTTCGCACGGCGCTGCGACAACGCTCCGAGGATGCCGTCCGGCGTTCGCGGGCTCGCTGGGGGCTGCTCGGGCCGGCCGCGGTCGCGGCGATGCTGCTGCTGGTGGGGGCGGTGATCGTCAATCGCACGCTCGAAACCGGTCGCGGGCAGGTCATCGCACGGGCCAAGGAGGCGAACGCCCTCTCCGCCGGCCTCGTCGCCCGCAGCCTCGAACGGGAGGTGCAACGCAAGCAGATCAGCCTCGAACAGATCGCCGCCGCCCCGCGGTTGGCCGAACTTGTGGAGAACGCCGCTGCCGAGGAGTGGAAGGACGGCCCGGCGGTCGAGGCACTCGGCGATTACCTCTCGCGGGTCACGCCGAAGACGTTCGAGTTCGGCGGTCCGATGACGGACGGCCTGCGGGACGCGGTCGACACCAGTTGGTTCCTGCAGGACGCCACCGGCGTGACGCGCTGGCGGAAGCCCTTCGACGGCGAAGTCGTCAATCGCAACTTCGTCTGGCGGGACTATTTCCACGGCCTGCCCGGCGATCTGCCCCGCGATACCGAGCCCGGCGAGGCCGCCCCGATCGAGGCCACGCATCTCTCGCTGCCGTACTTCTCCACCAGCACCTTCGAGTGGAAGCTGGCGTTCTCCACGCCGGTTCGGAACGAAGAGGGGCGGGTGGTCGGCGTGCTGGCCCGCACGGTCGTGCAGGACGCCCTGCTGGCGGAATACGATTCGACGAAACGGGGCATCACCGGCGAGGGCCGCAACGGCGAACGACTCGATGAAGACGAGGCGCCCCGCTTCGACCGGGTCATCGCCCTGTTCGATCGGCAGTCCGGCGAGTTGCTGGATCACCCGTGGCTCGCGGGTCGGCCGGATGCGACCGTCGCGGAGAAGCAGTCCGTCTGCCTCCCCCCCGACCAGCGGACCGCCCTCGAAGCAGCCTTTGCAGACGACCGCCTCAGCTACCGCACCGAAGCCCACGCCGATCCCGCCGCCAACGCCGCCGGCGGGGAGCGTTTCGCCGGGCCGTGGATCGCCGCGTTCGCCCCGGTGCGGGGCACGGACTGGGTGGTGGTCGTGCAGGAGCCGCATCGCGACGCCCTGCGGCTGATGGAATCGTTCCGCGGCGCCCTGCTGAAAGTCGGCGCCGTGCTGGCCGGGGGCGTCTTGCTGACGCTCGGCGGGCTGCTGTTCTGGTTCACCCGCGACCGGGCGACGGCGTGACCGGCCGCACGGAGCACGGCTCGGCTCCGCCGGGGGTCGCGGGGAATTCGGCGCCGGACGCCGACGGCGGGCACGCTGGCGACCGGCATGCCGACGACGGCTGGACGATCGCGGTGGACGGCGGGGGATCGGTCGTCGTGCGGCCGGGGCAGTCGTTGTCCGTGGGGCGCTCCGCCTTGTGCGAGCTGCGGGTGTCGAACGATCCGCGGCTCTCCCGGGTGCATTTCCGGGCGACCATGCCGGAGTCCAGCGGCGACGGGGCGGAAACGCTGACGATCCACGATCGCACCGACGGGCAGAACCCGATCTTCTGCAACGGGGAGCGGGTCGAAGGCTCGCGGCGCTTGCACGAACCCACGCGGCTGGCCGCCGGTCGCACCCGGTTTCGTGTCACCCCGCCGACCGCCGATGCGGATGAGGAGACCGTCTTCCCCGGCCCGGCCAGCGCCTCGTTCCTCGGCACGCTGACCGAAGGGACGCTGACGTTCGACGCCCGCTCCCTCGCGGCGGTGCCCGTCACCCGGCCGGATCGCCGCTTCGAGGCCGTCGCTCGTCTGCCCGAGGTGCTCCGCACGCCGGACGACCTGCAACGCCTGCCGGCGCTGTGCGGGCTGCTGTTGGCCGGCGTGCAGGACGCGACGACCGTCGCCGTGGTGAGTCGTTGCGGCGAGGGCGAGTACCGCGTGAAAGAGTGGGCCGGCCGCAACGAACTGGCCGGGCCGCCCACGCCGCCGGACGAACTCGTCGCGGCATCGCTGAACGCGAACGAAGCGATCCTCACCCCGGACGGCGGCGGCTGGGCGTTCGTCGTCCCCATCGCCGACCCGGACGACGGGCGCCCGGGCCGTCGCGAACCGGTCGATCGCGGTCTGTTGGTTCAGGGCCGAAACCGCGTTCCGTCCGCCGAACGGGCCGCGGACGTGCGGTTCGTCACGCTGGTCGCGGAGATCCTCGCCGCCGCCGATCGGTCCGGTCGGCTCGAACGACAGGCGGCGACGCTGCGGCCCTTCCTCCCGCCCCGCGTGCTGGAAGCGTTGGGCGAATCCCCCGATCCCGCGGCGCTCGCCCCGGCGGAGTGCATCGCCTCCGTGCTGTTCTGCGACCTGCGAGGGTTCAGCCGCACCAGCGAGCAGATTCTGGACGAACGCGGCTCCGCGGGTCTGTCGGCCCTGTTGGAACGGGTGTCGGCGGCGCTGTCCGTGATGACCCACCGCATCCGCGAGTCCGGCGGGGTGACGGGCGACTTCCTCGGCGACGCCGCCCTCGCCTTCTGGGGCTGGCCTGAAGCCGACCCGCTGGCCCCCGTGCGAGCCGCCCGAGCCGCCGTCCGCATCGCCGCGGATTTCGCTCGGAAGCGTCCCGCGGGCGATCCGTTGGCGGGCTTCCGCGTGGGCGTGGGCGTGGCGACCGGCCCCGCGGTCGCGGGGCGAATCGGCACGGAGGATCAGGCGAAGATCACCGTGTTCGGCCCGACCGCGAACTTCGCCAGTCGGCTCGAAGGGCTGTGCGGCCCGCTGCGGGTGCCCGTGGTGTGCGACGCCGCGACGGCCGATGCGGTCGCCGCGGCGGGCGATCCCTCATTGCGGGTCCGCCCCCTGGGCACGGTGCGACCCGCGAAGATGCGACGGGCGGAGCGGGTCAGCGAGTTGTTGCCCGCAGCAAGCGATTCCCCACTCAGCGACGCCGACCTCGCCCGCTACGCCGAAGCGGTCGCCGCCTTCACCGCCGGCGACTGGCCGCGAGCCGCGGAGGTGCTCCAAAGCCACCCCGCCGCGGACCTCGCCCAGGACTTCCTGAGGGTCCGCCTCGCCGAGCACCACCGCACCGCCCCGCCCGATTGGGACGGCGTGATACGGGTCGATGAGAAGTGACCTCCGAGGCGCGCGGAGGGCGTCAGCCCTCTGAGGCTTTGACGGTTCATTCACAGGCGAAACGCTCAGGGGGCTGACGCCCCCCGCTCGCCTACGAATCGAATTTCGCGAGAGCGAGAGCGATTTCGCCGTCCAGCCGAACCTCCAAAGCATCACGTTGATCCCGCGTATATCGGGCCGCGGCCAGGACCGCACGACGATCGCTCTTCTTGCGAGTCGAACCTGACTGCGTCCACCAACGTCGGCGATGAAGGCGGTTGAGCGCTCGACTGCCGTAACTCTTGAAGTCCCGCATCAGCATAGACGGGTCGGGATCGCCGCAGACACCGACGAGCAGGTGCACATGATCCGCCATGATTGCTCCTGCGAACAGGCGCCAGTCACGCACCTCGGCGGTCTCCGCAAACTGTGTCCGAAGCACGCTCGCCAGCGCCGAGTTCAGCCGCGCGGGCGGCTCGGTCATGGATTGGCGGGCCGAACGCCGCAGCCCCGGCATGGCGCGATCATATTCGGTTTGCAGTTGGTTATGACGCTCCCTTGGCCCGTTGCGATCGCCCGGTCGACGTTCCCTGACCGTCCCGACGAATCCGCGGGGGTCCCCCGGCAACCATCGTCCGTACAGCGTCCAAGTCAGGAACCAGACACGATCGCAATCGAACAGCATCTTCCTTCCTGACAGGCGAGCGGCGGGCGTCAGCCCGCTGAGGTAGACAGGTGTGTTCAAGCTGGCGCCGCAAAACGCTCAGGGGGCTGACGCCCCCCGCTCGCCTTGGCGTCATTAGCTTTACCGCCTCGCGTAGTCGTTCTTCAGGCTGACCCAGGCGCCGTTCTGTTCGCTGCTCTCCACGGACTTGGTGACGAACAGCATCCCTTCGGCGCCGTCGTAGACGTTGGGGTAGAGGGTGTCGCGGGTGGTCTCGGAGCGACCCTCGAAGCTGGTGCCTTCGCTGCGGGCGATCATCGCGTCGAAAGCGGCCCGGTAAACGTTGCCGAAGGCCTCGAAGAAGCCCTCCGGGTGCCCGCTGGGCAAGCGGCAGCTTCCGGCGGCCAGCGCCGAGAGGTACGGGGCGTTCGGGTCGCGGGTGTACAGCTTCGCCGGCTGGCCGTTCTGGCGGACCCACAGTTCGTTCGGATTCTCCTGCCGCCAGACCAATGAAGCCTTCGTGCCGTCGATCTCCACGTACAGGTTGTTCTCGTGGCCGTGGGAGATCTGCGAGGCCGTCACCGTGCCCAAAGCCCCGTTCTGATACCGCACGACGGCGTGGCCGTAGTCGTCCAGCTTGCGGCCCTCCACGAAGGCCTTGAGGTTGCAGGAGATCTCCTCCGGCAGGCAGCCCGTCATGAACCGGCCGATGTTGTAGGCGTGGGTGGCGATATCGCCGAACGCCCCGGCGGCGCCGCTTTTCGAGGGGTCGGTCCGCCAGCTGGCCTGCTTCTGGTCCTCCTGTTCGATCGCGTCCCGCAGCCAGCCCTGGATGTAGTTGCTGCGGATCGCGTTGATCTCGCCCAAGTCGCCGTTCAGGCACATCTCCCGGGCCTGACGGATCAGCGGGTAGCCGGTGTAGTTGTGCATCAGGGCGAACACGCCGGGGGTGCCTTCGACCACCTTGACCAGCTCCTCGGCCTGGGCGTAATCGAAGGTCATCGGCTTGTCGCAGACGACGTTGAAGCCCGCTTCCGCCGCGGTCTTGGCGATCTCGAAGTGCGTGTGGTTCGGCGTGGCGATCGAGACGAAATCGATGCGATCGTCTTCCGGCCGGGCGAGTTCCTTCTCGACCAGTTCGTGAATGCTGGTGTAGGCCCGGTCTTCCGGAATGGCGTAGCTGGGGGCGGACTTCTTGGCCCGCTCCGGGTTCGAGGAGAGGGCGCCGGCGACGATCTCCGCCCGATTGTCCAGCACGGCGCCGGTGGCGTGCACGCGGCCGATGAACGACCCGCTGCCGCCGCCCACCAGGGCCATCCGCAGCTTCCGGTTCAGACTGCCGTTCGTGGTCGGGAAGGCGTCGTCAGGGAGGTCGGCGGGCATCGTGGCGCGTTGTTGAGAGAGATTCGGACGGGCCGCGACAGGCTATCCGCCCGGCCGCCGTCGGTGCAAAGCACGCGAGAGCAGCGACGCCGGACGAATCGTCGGGTCGCTCCGCGTCCGATCGTTCTGGGCAGACTACGGCGAGGCGAGCGGCAGGCTGCGGGGACGGCCGCCGCCGGCGCATCGCTGTGATGCATCCGGGGGGCGACGGCCGGTAGACTGCGGCGGTCCCCTCGTCGTCCGCAGTCGCGGGCGTTTCCCAGACCAGCCGAGCCGATGTCCACGCCCTCCCGCCGTTCGTTGTTGCCCGTCGCCTGCCTCGCCGTCGGGGTCTTGGCCGGTTCCGTCGGCACGGCCGTTCTCTCGCCGGCGCCGTTGAAAGCGGAGGCGGTCGACCGGAACGAAAAGATGGCGATCTTCACCAGCCCGTTGTCGATCGGCCGGCCGGGCGAGGGCGTCTTCGTGCTCGACGGCACGACGGGCACGCTGGTCGGCGGCGTCGTCGGGAACAACGGCGGGTTCACCACCAGCTATATGCGGAACGTCGCCGCGGACTTCGGCGACCGGGCCGGCCTCGCGGAATACGTCGTCGTCTCCGGCACGACCGACAACGGCGGCGGCATGATCTACATCGCCGAAAACCGCAGCGGCGTCGTCGCCGCCTACGGCATCCCAGCCGGCAACGGCCGCCAATTGCCCCTCGTCCCGGCGGGCACCTTCAACTTCAAGGCCGCCGTTCAGTAATCTCCCCTGTTAGACATGAGGCGAGCGGTGGGCGTCAGCCCGCTGAGGCGCTCAATCGTTCGCTCAGGGGGCTGACGCCCCCTGCTCGCCTCATTGGCCCCCTGCTCGCCTCATCGACAGGCGCGAGAAGCATCAGAGCCGTTCGCACACGATCGCGGCGGCTTTGCCTTCCAATTTGGCGAAGATCAGCGTGAGCCGCGGCCCGCCCGGCGAGAGCGGCAGCTTGCGACGCACCGCGGCGGCGTCGATCGGCAGGTGACGACACTTCACCTCCACATCCCCGGCGCCCGCCTCCCCCAC
>NZ_WTPX01000058.1 GCF_013036045.1 Alienimonas chondri | reverse complement strand
CCTCACCCCCGACCCCTCTCCCCCAAAAGGGGGCGAGGGGAGTTCATCTTTCGCGGCCGGTTCAATCCTTCCGCATCTCCTCGGCGAAGCGGGCGACGGCGGCTTGGATCGCGCGCAGGCTGCGGATCAGCACCGATTGAAAGTTCTCCGGCGGGTCGTGGAACGCCTCCACGGTGCACCACATATTCTCTTTGACGCGGAACACCTTCGCGGCCTTCACCGCCCGGGTCACGTCGTGGGCGACGCGCACCGCCTGGGCCTTCTCCGGCAGGTCGTCGAGGCTCCAGAAATTGGCGAAGATCAGGCGAAAGAACGCCTCGTCTTCTTCGACGGTGATGATATAGGTGCCGCCTTCGTGCGGGAAGACGACGTCGCCGTCGTCGTCGATCTCCGCTCTGAAACCTTCCTCTTCCAGGAAGTCGACGTACATCTCGGCGCGCTGGGCGGGGTCCATCGCGGGGTTCCTGGAAAGGTCGCCGGGGCGGGCAAAAAGGCAGGAGGCCCAGATTACGACCGAGCGGCCGCCGCCGCGACCCGTTCGGCTTCGATCACCGCCCGCGGGGGGACGGCTTGGGGCGGCGCTTCATCGGCCTCCGGGCGGCGGAACCAGGCGGCGGTTTCCTTGGAGGCGTGCAGCAATTGGCGGGTGCCCGGGGGGAAGCGTTCCGGCGCCGGACCGAATCCGGGGGCGCCTTTCGGACCGCTGTCCTCCGCCCCCCGCAGCCCCGCGACGGACGACCGCGGCACCAGGCACAGGCTGGCCTCCGCGGTCTTGAACAGGCCGAACCGTCGCGGTCGCATCGCGTCGCGCACCAGCAGTACGTCGTCGCAGGGCGGCAGCACGATCGGGGCGGCGTCCACCCACGCGCACCAGGTGCGGGCGGAGGCGGCCTCGCCGGGATCGCCCTTCCGCAGATTCGCCGGCGCCGCGGGGCGGGCCAGTCGCAGCTGCACCCGCGGGATGCCCGGCCCGTCCGCCGGCATGCGATCCCGCCATTCGGCCCGATGTTCGTTCCACTCGTGGGCGGCGTTGAGCGCGGCGGCGGGCAGGGCGGGGGGCGCCTGACCGCAACCGGCGGCGTGACGGGCCGCCATCTCCGCGACGCGATCCCACCCGTCGAGAAACGCCTCCGAGTCGAACGGGCCGACCTCGTCCAGTTGCGGGTCTTCGACCTGCAAATCGAAGCGTTCGCACAGCGCAGCAAGTTCCTCGGCGGCGGTGCGGGCGAAGAACCGCGGGACCAGCAAATCAATCGCGAACGCGGCGACGGTCGGGTCTTCGGGGTTCGTGCCCCCCTCCCCGCGACCGGGGGCGAGGTCCAGGGTGAAGGTCACTCCGGTGTCCGCATGACCGTATCGCACGCCGGTCGGGGAGCCGGTCCCGGCCGGTTCCCCGATCAGGTAATGCGGCCGCGCGACGAGATACGTGCGCAGTTCCCCCGCGTCGGCGGTTGCGCCGGAGACCGTGGCGCCGGAGGCTGGGCCGCTGGCGGGCTTGAGGAACAGGTCGTAGCTCATGGAATCCATTCTTCACGAGGACGCGACGGAGAACACCCCCGCGGGATCGCTTGTTCGCCGCTCTCTTGAAGAGACCGGCGAACGGAAGCCGCCATCACGGCTGCACGGACAGGAACGCGCCGCGTTTGTTGCCCACGACCACGTCCGGCTTGCCGTCGCCGGTCACGTCGGCGACGTGCACCTGCGTGCCCACGCCGCTGTCGGCGTCGATCTTGTGCGGCACGAACGTCGCTTCGCCGTTCTCCCGGGTCAGTTCGAACCAGTACACCACCGGGTCGCCGGCGGCGTCGACGTCGCCCTTGGGGCCGTGCGCCCAGAACCGCTTGCCGGTGACGAGGTCCGTCAGGCCGTCGCCGTTCATGTCCACGGCGGCCATCGCGTGCGGCTGGGTGAAGAGGACGGGCTGGCCGTTCGCATCGACGGCGGGGTTGTTCTCGGCGTCGCCCATGATGACGTGCTTTTCAAAGGTGATCGCTCCGTCCTCGCCCTTGGTCTGCTCGAACCAGTCGAGGCCGTAGCCGTGGGCGTCGCGGCTGGTGACGACGTCGTTGTCGCCGTCGCCGTCCACATCGAAGGCGAAGATCTGGGCGCCCCGACTAGCGAAGGGATGCGGGTGCGGTTCCCACAGCGGATCGCCCTCCAGGCTCTCCGGCTGACGCAGCCAGCCGTCCTTGTGCAGCAGGTCGATCCGCCCGTCGCCGTCCACGTCGCCGGCGCCCAGGCCGTGCGTGTACTTGCCCAGTTTCCCCTTCGGTTCGCTGACCGGGTGGAAGACCCACGGCCGACGGGGATCTTCCCGCGGGGTGAAGTAGCCGTAGGAACCGCCGAGCTGGGCGACCAATTCCGGCCGCTCGTCGCCGACGATGTTCATCACGCCCGGGGATTCGTTGTCCACGACCGGGGCGAGCAGATGCGTCTTCCACTGCCCGTCGGTGCGGCGGTCGCGACCGTGGGCGTCGGCGCCGTCCTCGCTGGGGCCGGGGTTCTCGTGCCAGCGGTTGTCCTTGCCGGGCCAGCCGACGGAGATCACGTCCGGGTAGCCGTCGCCGGTGAGGTCGGCGGTGAAGGTGAGGAATTCGTCGCTGTAGCCGAGCGGACTCACCGGCCCGGCGCCGTGAATCGTGCGACGACGGACCCAATCCGGCCCGAAGTACACGATCGGCCCGACGACCAGATCGACGTGGCCGTCCTGATCGAAGTCCGCGGAGCTGGCGCCCTCGGCATAGAAGGTGTCCGTCAGCGTCAGGGTCTTCCATCCGTCTGCGTTCCCGTCGGCCGAGCTTTCGTCGGCGGGCGAGGCGGCAAGCAACAGCACGGCGAGCGACGTGACGAACATCGGTGCGGGATCCAGACGAGGCGAACGAACGGCGACGCATCAGCCTAACCGCCCCCGTCGGTCATTTCCCCACCGAACGGCACGGCGGATGCATGGGGGAGAACCGCCGAAGCCGATCGACGACGTTTCCCCCGCGGAACCCGTCGTTCCGCTTTCGGTCCGGCGGCGAGCGGTGCAAGATTTACCCTCGTCGACCCCGGACCCTGTCGCTTCGACAAGACCCACGTTTCGATACGAAACGGTTGCTGCGACGCCTCGCACTTCGCGACACCCCGCTTTTCACCCCGGCACGGACGCCGCCCCGATGACCAGCCACGCCCCGACCCACGGTTCCGCCGCCAACGGCTCCGCCTCCACCGGCGCCAACGGCTCTTCGCACGCCGCCTCGAACGGCGCCTCCTCCGGGGAGTTCGGCGAAGGACTCGACGCCGCGGCCGGCAGCATCGCGGACTCCGTCGATCTCTGGCCCCACGGCGGCGGCTACGGCCAATCTTACAACGGCGGCGAGGGCTTCCGTTCCCGCGCCCCGCACCAGCCGTTCGCCGGTCGCCCGGCCGGCCCGGCTCGTCCGGCATCCGTCGGCTCCGTGTTCACCGCGCGTCCCCAGACCAGCCGCGATCATGCGGAGAAGAACCGCGACGCCGACGCCCGCGGCGGCGGCGCCGACACCTGGGACATCCGCGAAGCGTTCCTGAACCTCGCCGCCGGCCGGCTGACCGACACCGCCCGCAACGACGCTGCCCGCGCCCACGCCTTCCTCGAGCAGTACGGGTTCGAAAGCGACGACATCGCGAAGCTCGGCTTCGGCCTGTACCCGGAGCCGGCCGAGGTCGAGGAGTACCTGCGGCGCTGCGGCTTCGGCGAGGACGCCGTCAAGAACAGCGGCCTGACCCGCGACCGCCGCGGCGATCGCCGGGCGAACTGGGCCGGCGCCCTCGTCCTGCCGATCGACGACGAGAACGGCCGTTGCGTCGACATCGCCGTCATCGACCCCACCCCCGGCCCGCACCGCGTGATGCAGGTCGGCCTCGTCCGCGGCGCCGAGGAGAGCGGCGTCGTCGCCTACGGCCTGCGGAACGCGCTTCAGTATTCCCAAGAGAAAGGGCAACGCGGCGATCGCAAAGGCACCTTGGTTCTCACCGAGGATCTGCTCGAAGCCTGCCTGTTGAACGCCCGCGGGTTCGGCCCGGTCGCGGCGATCGGCGGGGAGGGCGGCACCTTCGTCGCCCGCCGTTGGGAAGAGCTGGCCCGGCTGGGCATCGGCGCCGTCACGCTGGCCTTCCGCGAGGACGACGGCCGCCACGACGCCGTCCGCGATTGCTTGGTGCACGCCCTCCGCGCCCGCACGGCACCGGAGGTGTACGTCCTCGAACCGACCGGCCCCGCCGACTGCGAAACGCTCGCCGAGACCGTCCGCGTGCACGGCGTCGGCGCCGCGGAGCGTCGCTTGAACCACCGCACCCTCGCCTTCCACGGCAAGGACTTCGGCGCCGCCCCCCGTCAGGGCGGTCTGCCCGACTGGGCCAAGCGGGAAGCCCCCAAGCCGGCCCCCAAGCCGCAGCCGCGCTTCGTTCGCCCGGAGCCCAAGCCGGAGCGCGATGAGCTGGGCGACTTCCGCGAGAAGGTCCGCGCCGAACTGTCCCGTCTGCCGCACGGTCCGCAGCGCCGGGCCGCCGCCGTGCTGTTCGCCGAGGTCGACGCCGCCCTCGCCGCCCGCCGGTTCGATCGGGCCCGCGATCTGCTCGCCAAGGCGTTTCGATTCGTCGAGGAGAACGCCCGTGACAACAATCGCTACGCCGCCTACGGCGAAGCCGGAACGTGGGGCGAGGACGGCACGAGCGAGCCGACCCCGCTGAACGACGCCGCCGGCCGCAGTTGGTTCTCCGCCCCCGGCCGCACCGACGGCCACGCCCGGGCCTGGGCCTTCGACGGCTACGACCCCCGCAGCGGCGAGCAGCGCGACGCCACGTCGCACAACCTCTCCGCGGTGCTGGACGACCTCTGCAACGCCGGTCGCGGCCCGGTCATCTGCGACCGCCTGCACGACGAAACCGTCGCCGCGATTCGCCCCGGCACCCTGACCGCCCTCACCGCCGCCGACCCCGCCGCCAGCCTGGCGATGGTCTGCGACCGGGTGGCCGACGCCTTGGAACGCTGCGATCACGCCCCGCTGACGGTGATCCTGCGGGACGCCACCCCGGGGGCGTTCGTCTCCATGCTGATCGCCCACCTGACCGCCCGATTGAACGGCGGGAGCGGTCTGACCGCCGGGGAGGTGGACGCCCGGCTCGCTGGTCGCGACGCCGGCCACCAGTACACCGCCAAGCCCTGGCTGGCGGACGAGGCCGCCGACCGTCTCCGCACCCACGGCGACCGCCTGCGGATCGTCGACGCCCGCGGCGCCGCGTTCGGGGAGGTGTTGAACACCCTCACCCGCACCGGCTCGTTGCATTCCCGCGGCGTGAATGCGGAAGGGAATCGGGAGCACGCCGGCGGCCTGCTGTGTGACGCCGCGAACGCCGAGGATCTGTCCCGTCTGGCGGAGTTCGCCGCCGAGACGAACTGCTGGGCCCTCGCCGCGACCGCCCCGCGGACGCCGGTCTCGCACATGGAGCCGACCTGGCACGCCGCCGACGCCCGCGGCGCGTGGCAGCAGGAATCCCATCGTGATGACAGCCGTCGCCCGCAGCGTTCGGTCGAGCAGGAGGCCCGCGAGGGCGCCCGCCTGAACAACTTCCGCGGCCTCGTCGGCGAATGGATCGCCCGCGCCGAGGCGTGAGGGCGGGGGAGTGACGTGATCTAAGACGAAGCCGGACGCAGATGCGTCCGGCTTTTTTCGTGCGCAGAAACGATCCTTATGCCACTGGCGTCAATTGTCTCGAAACGGCAAGGTCATTTGTGATGGATCTATCTGAGCGCCCCCCGACAGGATGCATTGTGACATCCTTCGCACTCGGTCGCCCCGCATATGGAAACGCCTGAGGGAGTTCCCGCCATCCATGTAGAATCGTGTCGAGGCCATCATCAGTAAAGTCCCGTAGATCTCGAGAAGAGTCTCCCGTACTGCTCCGTCCCTCGTCAGTTCACACGTCGCGATTGCTGCAAGGACCTGTTGTGCCAATGCTTTACAAGTGTCGTGAGCCTCAAAGGCGGGGAGATGTTCGGCAGTTTCAGTCGAGCAGACCATCTCCCACCACGCTACCAAGGATGACGCTACCAAGCGTGGTAGGCCCGCATCGTCGGCTGGGTGACTGGACACGTTAGCTACAGCGAGATAGGGGTTCGTTAAGCGTATACCGCTGGCCAGCTCCTTCGCGATGCGCTCTAAATGGGGGACCGCTTGCTCCTGCAATCGGACCATCTTTTTCGATTCTTCCACTAGTTCATGCGTACCCCGCCGCACGATGTGTCCCATGCCTCTAAGGAAGCCGAGATCGAGCACCTGAAGGCGTTCGTGGTACGTACCGTTCGGCCCCCTGTATTTGATCTTCATCTTGTACGAGAGTGGCCGCGTTTCGTCTTTGAAATAAGAGACGGTCTGGTCGAATGTGGTGGATAGCTTCTGCCCTGGAGGAAGCAACCGCACACCGTGCTTGTAGATGGGCCTCCGGCTTTTAAGAGCCGGGTCGCTAGTCTGTAGAACGGGCGTACTCTCAAACCGCACGTTCTCTGCGGGGGATCTACCAGTGTTTTCGACGACGAAATGGATAACGGTGCCGATGTCCTGTGGGACTTGGAAGTATGCGATCACATAGGGTGCAAGCTCCTCCGCCCTAACTCTCTTTAGTTCGTTCAAACTATCGACGGCAGCACGAGCGGAAAGCTGGTTCGCATTCGACATCTTTCCGGTCAGGACGACGTACACCGCGAGGAATAGCAGGCTCAACGTCTGGATGCCGAACAGGGACCACTCCCTTGCCTCTGAGGAGCCGAGCAGCGGAAAGGCCAATGTTACGACGTCGGCGATCAGAGGCATGGAGTTACGAAGAATCTCAGCGGTAAACGGGGAGCGTCGGCACTACGGACCAAGATAAGCGGGACCAGCCGGACGAAGCGTAAGCCGGAGACGGTGACGACTCCCGATCAACTTCGCCAGATCGAGCGGGCTGCCCGGCTGCCCGTTCTGTCCACTTAGGAGTCACTATGGGAGGCTGATCCTCGACGTTCCGCTGTTACCCGCTGGACGACGGGTCGGGCGGGTGGCTGAGGCAGGAGCGTAGCGGATGCCGCAGAACGGGTTGCGTGCGAGCTCTCGGAGAACCAGTGCGGACGTCGCTGGTTCTGGGGCATCCGGTCAGTCGGCAAACGCATCGCCGCGTCTTGCGGAGGGCGTTTCGTTTATGGTGGCGACCTGACCGTCTGACCGTCTCGTCCCCGCTTGCTTGCCGCGATGAACGTCCTCGCCTCCCTGCTGTTGCTGGTCGGACCGACTGCGGACCCGCTCTCCGATCCCGCCGATTGGCCCGCCGTCGGCGGGGATCGCGGGGGGATGCGGTTCTCGGAATTGAATCAGATCGACCGCTCGAACGTCGGGCGGTTGGAACAGGCCTGGGTCTGGCACACCGGGGATCTGGTCGATCGGCCCGGTAAGACGATCGAATGCACGCCGCTGGTGGTGGACGGGACGATGTACGTCTCCACGAACTATTTGCGCGTCGCGGCGCTGGATGCCGCGACCGGGGAGGAGCGGTGGAGCTTCGATCCGCTCCGCGACCATCCCTTTCCCATCCAGCCCACCTCCGGCGGGGTGAACCGCGGCGTGGCGTGGTGGTCGGACGGCGAACCGGACGGCGAGCGCCGGATTCTGCACGGCACCTCCGACGGGCGGTTGTTCTCGCTGGACGCCCGCACCGGCAAGCTCGACCCGAACTTCGGCGAGGGCGGCGTCCGCGATCTGCGAACCGAACTCCCGCCGGCGGCCCGGCGCTTGCCGTACGGGCCGACCTCCGCGCCGGCGATTTTTGAGGACATCGTCATCTTGGGCGTCTCCAACGGCGAAGGCCCGGGCGTCGCGGCGCCGGGGGATATCCGGGCCTTCGACGTCCGCACCGGGGCGCAACTCTGGTCCTTCCGCACCGTGCCGGCGCCGGGCGAGTTCGGGAACGACACGTGGGCCGACGACTCCTGGAAGAACCGCGGCGGGGCGAACGCCTGGGGCGGGGTGAACGTCGACGTCGACCGCGGGTTGGTCTTCTGCGGCACCGGGTCGGCCGCGTTCGATTTCTACGGCGGCGATCGGCACGGGGAGAATCTGTTCGCGAATTGCGTGCTCGCCTTAAACGCCCGCACCGGGGAGCGCGTCTGGCACTTTCAAACGCTGCACCACGACCTCTGGGACCACGATCTGCCCACCCCGCCGGTGCTGGCGACGGTCGAACGGGACGGCAAGCCGATCGCCGCCGCCGCTCAGGTGACGAAGACCGGTTATCTCTTCCTGTTCAACCGAGAAACCGGCGAACCGCTGTTCGACGTTGAAGAACGCCCGGCGCCGCCCTCCGACGTGCCGGGAGAGCAGGCGTGGCCGACGCAGCCGACGCCCGTCAAACCGCCGCCCTTCGCCGCCCGGCATCTTGACGAGTCGAACCTCACGAAGATCGGCGAGGCGAACCGGCGCTCGGCGATGGAGCAGTTAAAGAAATTCCGCCACGGCCCCGGGAACGCTCCGCCGAGTTTGCAGGGCACGATCGTGACCCCGGGCACGCACGGCGGGGCGAACTGGTCCGGGGCGGCGTTTGATCCGACGAGCGGCTATCTCATCGTTAATTCGACCAACCTGCCGAACATCATGCAGTTGGTCCCGGCCTCCGCCAACAATCGCTACCGCTACGGGCACGCGGGGTACGATCAATTCCGCGATCACGAGGGCTATCCCGCGATCGAGCCGCCCTGGGGGCTATTGACGGCGATCGACCTGAACAGCGGCGAGTTCGCCTGGCAGGTTCCGCTGGGAGAATATCCCGAACTGACCGCCCGCGGCGTGCCGCTGACCGGCACGGAGAACTTCGGCGGCCCGATCGTGACCGCCGGCGGGCTGATCTTCATCGCCGGCACCCGGGACGAACGCCTCCGCGCCTTCGACGCCGCGACCGGGGAGGAAGTCTGGAGCGCCGCGCTGCCCGCCGGCGGTTACGCCACGCCCTGCACCTACGCGGTGAACGGCCGGCAATACGTCGCGATCGCCTGCGGCGGAGCCGGCAAACTCGGCACCGCCGCCGGCGACGCCTTCGTGGCCTTCGCGTTGCCGGAGGAACCTAATCGATAAGCGCCCGACGTTCTATTTCGGCGTTTGCTTCGGATGCCGCTTGTTCGCGGGGACCGGGGGGACGGTCGGGCGGGGGCCGGCCCGATCGAAGAACCGCATGTTCTCGCCGACGCGATCGTGGTCGCCGAGGTCGGTCCGCATCGCCTCCGCCAATGCCAGCAGGCGCTGCACGACGGCCGGATGGGCGGCGGAGACGTCGGTCGTCTCGCCGGGATCGGCTTCGAGATCCACGAGGAACGGCGTTCCAAACCCGACTCGATCCGCCGGGGCGATATGTCTGTTGACCGCGAATGGATCCGCGCCGGGCGACTCTTTCTCTCGCGGCAGATGCAGCTTCCAGCGTCCCTGCCGGACCGCCTGCAGTTGCATGCGGAGATAATAATAGAAGGCCTTGTCCGGGTCGGCTCGATCGAATTCGCCGTGGAACAGGGGGCTGACGTCCTCCCCGTCGATCACCCGGTCGGTCGGCGGTTCGGCGCCGGCCAGCGCCGCGAAGGTGGGCAGCACGTCCAGCGTGCTGACGATCGACTCGCACGTCGTTCCCGCCGGCACGCGGCCCGGTCCCCACAGAATCGCCGGGACTCGGACCCCGCCCTCGAAGGTGGACACCTTCCCGCTCCGCAGCGGCCCCGCCGATCCCCCGTGATCCCGCGGGAGTCGCCCGTCGGCGAAGCCTTTGTTCTTATTCAACCAGGGGCCGTTGTCGCTGGTGAACAACACATAGGTGTTCTCCGCGAGGCCCTGTTCGTTCAAAGAATCGATCAGCCGACCGATGTTGAAGTCGAGTTCCTCGATCACGTCCCCGTATAACCCGCGGGGGCTCTTGCCTCGGAACCGGGGCGACGCCGCGAGCCGGGTGTGCGGCATCGTGTGCGGGATGTAAACGAAGAACGGCTCTTCCTTGTGACGCTGGATAAAGTCGATCGCTTCGTCCGTATAACGCTGCGTCAGCGTCGCCATCTCGGTGTCGGGTTCGATCAGCGCTTCGTTGCGATACAGGTTCACGACGCGGTCGTTGCTGGTGGGGGTCCCGAAGAACTCGTCGAACCCCTGCCGGGTGGGGAACAGATCCTCGTGGAAGTCGGTTTGGGAGTGCGTCGCCAGATCCCATTTGCCGAAGCAGCCGGTCGCATAGCCGCGCGTCTTCAACACCTCGGCGACGGTGATTTCGTCCTCGTGCAGGACGGGGTGAACCTGCTTGATCGTGCCGCGCTCGGCGACGCGCATCGGATAGCAGCCGGTCATCAACGCCGCCCGCGACGGCCCGCAGATCGGTTGGGCGTAGAAGTCCGTGAACGTCATGCCCTCCGCGGCCATCGCGTCCAAGCGGGGCGTGCGAATGTCCGGCGAGCCGAAGACGCCGACGTCCTCATAGCCTTGATCGTCCGTGAAGACGACCACGAAATTCGGCGGCGCCGGGCCGGCGTCGACGGGGACCGCCGCGAGGGCGAGGAGCAGGAGAGCGGGCGTCGTCATACGGAGCGCTGCGGGGGGCGAATCAGGCGCGTTCGGGCGCCGTCGAAGGGCGCCGCGCGATCGGGGTTCGGCGCCACGCTAACCCAACGCATCGGCAAGCACAGGCGTGAAACGATCCCCCGGCCGATGCGCAGCCCCGCGGCTCCGCGGGATTGGTACACTGTGCTCCCCGTCCCGAACGCCCGCCCCGCCGTGATCGCCCCGCTCGCCCTTTGCTTGCTGGCTCTCGCCCCCGCTGACGGAGACGCTTCGTCGAGCGAAGCCGACGCCGTCGCGACGATCGCCGCGACGATCGCCGCGACGATCGACGACTCTCTCCTCGAAGCCTGGGCGCTGGAGGGCGTGACCCCCGCGGCCCCGGCGACCGACGCGGCGTGGTTCCGGCGGGTGCATCTGGACCTCACCGGCCGCATCCCCACGGCGTCGGCGGTGCGAGACTTTTTGACGACTCACCCCGAGGGGGCCGACGCCGAGGCGAAGCGAGCGGTGGTCGAGGAATTATTGAACGGCCCCGGCTACGTCACGCACTTCACCGCGGTCTGGCGGGAGGCGTTGGTGCCGGAGCTGACCCGCGATCAACAGGCCTCCTTCCAGCGCCCCGGGTTCGAGGCGTGGCTGCGGAACGCGCTGATCGAAAATCGCCCCTACGACGCCTTGGCGAAGGAGTTATTGACCGCGGAACTGGCCTCCGCCGACGGGATGGACGCCAACGTCTTCCCCGGACAGCAGGATCAATCCGCCGGTCCGCAGGCGTTTTATACGGCTCGCGAGACGAAGCCGGAGGATCTCGCCGCGGCGACGACCCGGGCGTTTCTCGGCACGCGACTGGAGTGCGCGGAGTGCCACGACCACCCGTTTGATCATTGGAAGCAGGAGGAGTTCTGGCGGTTCGCCGCCTTCTTCGGCGGGTTGCAGCGGGAAGGCGGCCGTTCCGGTCGGCTCGGCGTGCTGCGGGAACGGGTCGACGCGACCGTGCTGCAAATCCCCCCCGAAGTGACGCTCAAGAACGGCGTGACCGAGGTGCCGGCCACCTGGCTCGACGGCACGCCGCCCGTGCTGATCCCCGGCCAGTCGCCGCGGTCCGCCCTCGCGGAGCGGCTGGTCTCGCCGGCCTGACCGCGAGCCGGGCCTACGGGCTGTCGTCCCAGCACGAAGTCGACCCGCCGGCGGACATGTTCGCCCGCTATCCAGTCAAACCGTTGTCGGCGGCGGTCCTCTACGACAGCCTCGAACGGGCGACCGGGTGCTTCACGGCGTTCGATCCGAACGGCGGCGGGAACCCGTTTGTCGGCATGCAGCAGGATGCCCGAGCGGAGTTCCTCGGCCTGTTCCGCGACGACTCCGAAAGCCCCGCCGATCGCCGCACGAGCATCCTGCAGGCCCTGAGCCTGATGAACGGCGGATTGATCGCCGACAGCGTCGACCTCCGCCGCAGCCGCACCTTCGCGGCGATCGTCTCCGCCCCCTACCTCGACGCCGACGGCCGGCTGGACGCCCTGTTCCTGTCGTCCGTCTCCCGGCTCCCCACGCCGGCGGAGCGTGACGCGATGAATGCCTACGTCCACGCCGCCGAGGACGAAGCGGAAGCGTTGGCCGATCTGTTTTGGACGTTATTAAATAGTTCCGAGTTCAGCACGAATCATTAAGGTTCGCTCATGTCCATTCTCTCTCGCCGCCGTGCCCTGCAGGCCTTTACCGCGAGCGCGGCGGGGGCGTCGATGTCCGGTTGGCTGCCGGCGCTCGCCGCGGCCGCGGGCGATCAGAAGCCGCCGCGATCCGTCATTCTCTTATGGATGACCGGCGGGCCGAGCCAGCTCGATACGTTCGATCCGAAGCCGGACCACGAGAACGGCGGCGAGTTCAAAGCGATCGACACCGCCGTCCCCGGCGTGCAAATCGCGGAGCACCTGCCCGGCATCGCCCAGCGGATGGACCGCTGCGCCATTTTGAGAACGCTCTCCACGCCCGAGGGCGACCACGGACGAGCCACCTTCCTCGCCCGCACCGGCTATCGGCCCGGCGGGGTGATCGATTACCCCACGCTGGGAGCCTCGATCTCTAAGGAGCTTCAGGCCCAGCCGGAGCGGCCGGCGAATGATTTGCCGGGGTATATCTCCGTTGCGCCGTTCCGTTTGGCGAACCCGGGGGCGTTTGGCTCGGGCTTTCTCGGCCCGGAACACGCCCCTTTGGTGGTGGGAGAGGGCGCCGGCCCCGGTTCTCTTATTGGGGCGGACCCGAACGCCGCCGCCGGGGGGAATGCGTTGACGGTTCGCAACCTCGCTCCGCCCCGCGGCGCCGGCGGGGAACGGATGTCGAAGCGGCTCGAATTATTATCGAACTTCGAGAACGCCTTCGCCGCGAACCGGCCGGACGCCGCGCTCGTCGGCCGCCGCACGGCCTACGAGAAAGCCGTTCGCATGATGAGCGGCGCCGCCGCGGGGGCGTTCGATCTGTCCAAGGAACCCGGTGCGCTCAAAGACAAGTACGGCCGCAGCCCGTTCGGACAGGGCTGTATGTTGGCCCGGCGATTAGTCGAACGGGGCGTGCCCTTCGTGGAGGTCAGTTTGAACGGCGTGAGCGGCGGCGAAGCGTTCGCCTGGGACACCCACGCCGACAACTTCGCCGCGGTGAAACGTCTGTGCGAGGTGCTCGACCCGGCGTGGAGCACGCTGCTGGACGACCTGAACGACCGCGGACTGGGCGATACGCTGGTCGTCTGGATGGGCGAATTCGGTCGCACGCCGATCATTAATCCGCAGGGCGGGCGGGACCATTTCCCGACGGCATGGAACGCGGTGATGTGCGGCGGGGGGATCGTGGGCGGCTCCGTCGTCGGGAAGACGGACGAGGCCGGGATGGAGGTGATCGATCGCCCGATCAGCGCCGCCGATTTCGCCGCAACCCTCTGCCGGGCCGCGGGCGTCGATCCGTGGCGGGACAACCTCAGCAACGTCGGCCGCCCGATCCGCCTCGCCGACCCGGAGGCGAACGCGATCGAGGAGATCCTCGCCTGAACCGCGAGCCGCGGGCGCGTCGGACCGTCAATTCAACCGCTCCCCCGGTCGCCGGGCGACGGCGACGTTGGCGAACAGCAGCCCCGTGACGATCGCGGCGGCAATTAAGAGCGTGTTGAAGACCGATTCAAACGACCGCGCCGAATCATGGTCGAGCAATTGCGTGACGCTTTTAAAACCGACGCTGCCCGGCACGAGCAACAGCAACCCCGGCAACAGCGTGACCAGCGCCGGCTGCTTACGCCACCGGCCGATGCCGTTGCTGAACGCCCCGACGCCGAACGCCGCCACCGACGGACCGGCCAGCGGACCGAGCAGCAGCACGCCCAGTCGGGCGCCGAAAAAGGCCACGAACGCGGCGACGCAGATCCAGCCGAAGTCGCGCGCCCGAGCTTGAAACAGCACCGTGAACGCCAGCGACGCGACAAACAAGCTGGCGGCGACGAGCGGGTCGCCCAACCCTGGTTCCGGCCGGGCGACGACCGGAGCGGCGACCAGGGCGACGAGGCTGCGTCCCAATTCGACGCCGAATCCGATCATCATTAATTGGGCGATCGCCCCGGCGAATCGGGCCGAGCCGGAGATGAGGTTCTGCGCGGCTAATTCGTTCATCGCGATGGTCAACGTCAGGCCGGGGATGAATAAGATCAGGGCGCTGACGGTCACGATCGCGGCGGTGACGTCCGGGACGAGCGTGCCGACGCCGATCGCGACGGCTGAGACGAGCACGCTGGAGGCCGGCAGCAACAGATTTTGCAGGCGAGATCGCTTGGAGGACAGCCAAGCCAGCGTGCCGACCAGCAGCGCCAACACGCCGGCGACGGCCGCTTCGTGCCAGCCGCCGCCGAAGAACGGGGCCGCGGTGGCGCCGACCAACCCCGTCGCCGGGGCCGTCCACGCCGCGCCGAATCGCGGGGGGCGCTGCACGATCTCCCGCACGGCCGCCAGCCCCGCGGTCGCGTCCGTCGTCCCGGCGGTCAAGGTTTCCTGCAAGTCGTAGAGGCTCCGAAGTTTCGCCAGGTCGACCTCCCCGGGCGAGACGCGAATCATCGTCGTCTGATGATCGCTCGGCTGGCCGAAGGCGATGTAGATCGCCGTGGGGCCGGCGGAGTACTGAGCGACGACGCCCAACGCGGCCGCCGTCTCCGACATCAATTCTTCTAATTCATGAGCCGGCACGCCGTAGCGATGCAGGGCGCTCGCTAATTCAATGATGATCTGCACGGATTCGGTCGGCGGCGCCTCCTCAGCCATTATATCACTCATGAAATTCTGTCTGACGCCGGGGCGCAAGTTCCCTCGCGCAGCTCCGCGAACAATCGGGCGAAGTCCGGTCTTTGATAATGAGCGTTCAATCCGCTGGGGTTCGGCAGAACCCACACGGCCGCCCCGCCGACGGTTCGTTCCTGGCGGCCGATCGTCGCCTGGGGTTCGTCGAAGGCGATGCGATAGGCGGTAATCCCGAGGAACGCGACGACCCGCACGCCGTACTCCTCGACCTTCGAGGCCAGCTCCTCCGCCCCTTCGATCAACTCCTCGCGGGTTAGTTCGTCCGCCCGACGGGTGCCGCGGGGGGCGAGGTTCGTGATCCCGCAGCCTTGACTCAATAACTCTTCATCCTCGGAGGGATGCAGCAACCGCGGCGTGAAGCCGCCGTCGTACAGCGCCGGCCAGAACCGATTGCCGGGGCGAGCGAAGTGATGACCCACAACGACGCTATACAGAGACGGATTGATGCCGCAGAACAAAACTCGCACGCCGGCGGCGAGCACGTCCGGCGTGGCGCCGTTCGCCGCCGCGGCGAGTTGCTCCTTCGTCACCCGAAACCGCGTCATGAAACGAGCGACGGGCGGACGATCGATCGAAACCGCGCCGCGACCGCGGCGGGGCCGTGGAATTCGCGGACGCCGGCGTGGCCGATCGCCCCGAGCTCGCGGCGGCGCTCGGGGGCGTCGTACAGTTCCTCGATTGCGGCGGCAAGGGCTTCGACGTCGCCAGGAGGCACTAATCGGCCGGCGGGGACGCCCTGTAATAACTCCGGGAACGATCCGTGGGCCGGCTGCACGCAGGGCACGCCGCAGGCCCAGCCCTCCAACACCGGTAGCCCCTTCGGCTCCCGATAGACCGTCGGCACGCTGAGCAGATCGAACCGCCGATAAATCGCCGCCTTCTCCGCGAGCGTCCCCGGGGCGCCGGCGTATTCAAAGGCCTCTCCCCAATCGGCGGTCCGCTTTTGCAGGCCTCGATAGTACTTCTTGTCGCGCGGGCCGAGATACCCGCCGGCCAGCAGCTTCCAGTTCACCTCCGGCCGTCGTTCCCGCAGGGTCGTCACCGCGTCGACGAGGTTGTGCAGGCCCTTCTCCGGGCAGATGCGGGCGAAGTATCCGATACTAAAAACGTCGCCGTCCTGCGGCGTCGGCGGCGCTTCGGGATAGCCGTCCGGCTCCAACAACAGCGGCAGCGTGCGGAAACGATCGCGGGGCAGGGCGAGAGCGTCCGCCATATGGTCGGCGTAATACTCGCTGTGGGTGAGGAACCCGGTGAAGCCGTGATTCTCGTCGCCGGCCCGGTCGGAGATCATCGCCAGCGCCGCGGATTGATGCGGTTCTCTTAATGCGTCGAGGAAGATGTCGTCTCCCTGCAACGTGCACCAGACGGGCCCGTCAAAGGCCTTCCGCAGTTCCCGCAGCGGGCCGACCAGCAACGCGTTGCTGAACACGACGACGTCGGGCTTTAAACGATTTACGATCCAATCGACCAGCTCCTCGATCCCCCGCCTTTGCGGCCCCTCTTCGCCGCGCAATAAATCGATCGTCAACGGACCGAGGTCCGCGGCGTCGTTGGAGACGCCCAACTTGGAGCTGAGCCGCAGGGCCCAGCGGCTGTCGAGGATCCGCGTGAACCAGCGCGGCAGCCTGTTCCACAGCTTCGACTGATGTTTGAGATAGAGATTGATCCCCCCGAGGAACACCCGGCCGCGGTTGAGGCCGAGCAGCGATTCGTCCTTCGTGTCGAGCGTCAGCGGGGTATAGGTGGGAATCAGGGAGACCTCTTCGCCGCTCGCCATTAACGCGCGGGCGAGGGCGTTGTCCTGCAGGCAACTCCCGCAGAACATCCCGGCCCCGCCGGCGGTCAGGATGACGACGTGCATCGGTGCGGGCGGGAGCCTTTGGAGGCGAACGGCGGGCGCCGGGCGGGTGGGCAGCGGGGGACGGGGCGATCATACTCGCGTCGTTCGCCCGCGTTTGGAGATTCGCCCATGTTGCCCCTCGCCCTGTTGACCGCCGCGGTTCTCGCCCCCGCGGACCCCGTGGATCAACGACCGGCGGATCAGCGCCCGAACGTGGTGGTGATCCTCGCGGACGATATGGGGTACGGCGACGTGGGGGCGAACAACCCGGCTTCGAAGATCCCCACGCCGCACCTGGATCGACTCGCCAAGGCGGGGACGCGGTTCACGGACGCCCACAGCCCGGCGTCCTGGTGCACGCCGACGCGGTACTCGCTGCTGACGGGGAAATATTCGCAGCGGGGACGGCCGTGGAAGTGGGCCGGCCCGCCGCAGATCGCCGCGGACACCCCCACGCTGCCCGGCGTGTTTCAGGCGGCGGGATATCGCACGGCGATGGTGGGGAAGTGGCACCTCGGATTCGTCACGCCGGAGGGTGAGCCGTTGGGCGAGGATCGTGACGTTGAGCACCGCGGCGGGCCGGCGGACCGCGGGTTCGATTCGTACTTCGGCATCGACGTCTCCCTGGACGGCCCGCCGTACTACTACATCCGCGACCGCCGGGCGGTCGTGCTGCCGACGGACGAGATCGGTCCCGGCTCCTCGCCGGCGTGGACCAAGATTCAGGGCGACTTCTGGCGCGGCGGGGGCATCGCTCCGGGGTTCGCTCATCAGAAGGTGCTGCCGGACTTCCGGGACGAAGCGGCTTCGCTGGTGACGGACCTCGCAGCGGAGGCGAACGACGGGGGGAAGCCGTTCCTGATGTACCTGGCCTTCGCCTCGCCCCATACGCCGTGGGCGGTGACGGGGAACCCGGTCGATTACCCCGGCGGGGCGGCGCTCTACGGGCAGTTCGTGAACGAGACCGACGCCGCGATCGGAGCCGTGTTGCAGGCGCTGGAGGAAAGCGGCGCCGCGGAGAACACGCTGGTGGTCTTCACCAGCGACAACGGCCCGGTCTGGTACGACGCGGATGAGGAGAAGTACGACCACCTCAGCGCCGGCGGCTTCCGGGGGATGAAGGGGGACGCCTACGAGGGCGGCCATCGGATGCCGTTCTTCGTCGCCGGGCCGGGGGTCGAGGCGGGGGCGACGTCGGATGCGCTCACGCTGCACACGGATCTCCTGCCGACGCTCGCCGCGGCCTGCGGCGTGGAACTGCCCGCCGGCGCCGCCCCGGACGCCGTGAACCAGTGGCCCGTCTGGAGCGGCGCGACGACGCTTGCCCCCGGGAAACGAGGCCCCCGCACCGAGGCGTTGTTCGAGGCGAGCGGCGGCAAAGACTTCGTCCGCGTCGACGACGCGGAGGGCCGCTGGAAGCTGATTCCCTGGCGGGGCAGCGGCGGATTCACCCCGCCGCGGAAGATCGACCCCCAGCCCGGCGAGCCGATCGGGCAGTTATACGACCTTGCCGATGACCCGGACGAGTCGGATAATCGTTACCTCGACCTCCCGGAGAAGGTCGCCGAACTGACCGCGGCTCTCGAGCGGCTGCAGATGTCCGGCGAGCCGGAGCACGGCGAGTAACCCGCGACCTGCTCACGGAAGAGCGGTCGAAAACCCGCCGCGCGCGGCGAGAATCGGGGGCCGGTCCTGACGCCGAGGCCCGTCCGCGCCGGGAGCGCCGGCGGGGCGGACGCGGATCGTTCAGTCCACACGCCTTCCGATTTGCGAATCGCAAACCGGCTTGCATCGTTCCATGCGGCGCCCGGAGGAGTCGGCCGCGCCTCTCGTTCCCAAATCAATCCGATATGTCTCGTCTCGGTTCATCCGCCGCTCGGAAGTTCGCCCTCCCGACGCCCGCACGGCGGTCGGGGTTCACGCTGGTCGAGGTGTTCATTGCGTTGGCGCTGATCGGCCTGCTGGCCGCGACGGTTCTGCCGCAGCTCCACGCGGAGGTCTCCCAGACGGAAGACGAACGGCTCCGCGAGCAATTGCACGTCCTTCGCGGACAGATCGAGCTGTACCGCGTGCAGCACGACGACACCCTGCCGGGCGTGACCGGCCCGCTGCTCGAACAGATGACCCGCCGCACCGATGCCGCGGGCCGGTTTGCCGAAGACGGGGCGGGCGACGGGCCGGAACACCTGTTCGGCCCGTACCTCGTCGGCGACGCCTTTCCGGAGAACCCCCTCACCGGGGCGACCGACGTGGCGATCGGCGAGACGCTGCCGCCCGCGGATGCCGCCGACACGGTCCACGGCTGGCGATACAGCCCCGTCACCGGCGAGTTCCGGGCGCAGGGCGACGAGGAACGCGCCGCGTGGTGAACCCGGCGACCCGATTCCCTCGCTGACGCCTCGGGTTAGTGTGGGGGGGCGAGTTCTACCCTGAGAGACGCCCGCCGTTGGCCGTTCCCGTTCAACTCCCGACGATCCAGCGCTGGACCTGCCAGTCGTGCGCCGGTTGCTGCCGGGAGCATCAGATCGAGATCACGGCGGAGGAACGCGACCGCCTCGTTGGGCAGGGATGGACCGCGGAAAACACGCCGGGCGGCGTCGAGCCGATCGTGCCGCTTGGGGCGTCGGCCCGGTTCATCGCGTCCAAATGGCTGCCGCCGGCGTTTAAGCGGCGGGCGCGATTTCGCTTGAATCACGCCCCGGACGGCGCCTGCGCCTTCCTGCGGCCGGACGGGCTGTGCGCGGTGCACAAAGAGTTCGGCGAGGAGACCAAACCGCTCGCCTGCCGGGTCTATCCCTACGCCTTGCACCCCTCGCGGAAGGGCGTGACGGTCAGTCTGCGGTTCAGTTGCCCCACCGTGACGGCGAACGACGGCGCCGCGGTCGTGGACAACGCGGCGGAGGTCAAAGCCCTCGCCCACGCCGTGCTCCCACCGGGGTTCCAGGGAGCCGAACCGCCGGCGCTGTCGCGGTCGCAGTCGGTCGGTTGGGCGGACTTCGACCGCGTCCGCGAGGCGCTGGCGGCCTGCTTTGAAGGCGACGGCCCCTTTGTGCCGGCGTTGTTGCGGGCCGTTTCGCTGGCCGCGGTGGTCGATCGATCGCAGTTCGGGGAGGTCAGCGGGCGACGGTTGAAGGAGTTCTTGGAACTGATCTCCGGCGCCGCCGCGGCGGAACTGCCGGAGGATTTGCACGAGTACGACCCGCCCACGCGGGCCGGAGAACTGACGTTCCGCGGGGCGTTGGCGACCTACGCCCACAAGGACACCGCGGCGACGACCGGCGCGACCGCCGGGGGCGGGGCGTTCGGGAATCTCGGCGGGCGGTTGCGGCGGGTCGCGGGGGCGGCGAAGTTCGTTTCCGCCGCGGGGCTGACGCCGAAGGGACTGTGGGCGGGGCCGATCCCGGCCGCTCGACTGGCGGAGGACGCCGGCCCGCCGCCGCCCGGAGCGGACGAACTGTTCGCCCGATACATGCGGGTGAAGCTGGAGGGACTCGCCTGCTGCGGCCCGGCGTTCGACGGGTGGCCGCTGACGGACGGGTTCTTCGCCCTCGGGCTGACGTTCCCCCTGGCGATCACGCTGGCCCGCTGGCGGGCCTTGGCCGAGCAGCGCGATCGGGCGACGCTGCAGGACGTGCGGCTCGGGCTGCAACTGGTCGATCACCACCACGGCTACGACCCGAACACGACCGGATCGAACCACCGCCGAGCGGTTCGCCAACTGCAGAAAACCGGCGATCTGGCGAAGCTGATCGCCCGTTGTGGACGGTGATCGCGGGCGGGCGGAGGCGACCTGTTAAGATGAGATTCGCCTGCGAAGGGCGCGCCGGACCGCCGTTGACCGGTTCGGCGGGGCGATTTATCGTCCAGTCGAGGCCCATCCATCCAGGGAGCCGCCCCCGTGTCCACCGCGACCCCGGCCGCCTTCGGGGCGACCGCCGCTTCATCCACCGCTGATCGGGCGGGTTCCGCTCGCCGCGGTTCGTGGCGGGGGACGATCCTGACGCTGGTGATCGGGTTCCTGCTGGGCGCGGTGACCGTCGCCGCCGTCGGGTTCTGGTACCTCGCCGAGAGCGAACCGGACTTCTACACGCGGGCCTTGGAAGCGACGCCGCCGGCCGAACGCCGGGCGCAGGCCGAAGCGTTCACCGAACGCACCGTCGAACTGGCCCGCGACGTCGAATACGGCGACACCTGGGAGCAACGCTTCACCCAGGACGAAGTGAACGGCTGGCTGGCCGAGAGCTTGCCCGAGCAGTACGGCGACCAGATTCCGAACGAAGTCTCCGACCCGCGGGTCGATCTGACCCGGCCCGGGCTGGTGCGGCTGGGATTCCGGTTGAACAGTTCGAAGTTCGACGGGGTGGTGAGCCTGGCGGTGCGACCGGAGATGATCGGCCCGAACAAGGTGGCGTTGCACGTCGAGGGGCTGATGGCGGGGCTGTTCCCGCTGGACCCGGCGACGTTCGCCCCGCAGGTCTCGAAATACCTGGAGAAATACAAGGTCCGCCACGAGTGGGATCTCGCCCCGAAAGCCGAGGGCGCGGAGGGCGCCGCGGCCGGCCCGCCGGTGCTGATCGTGCAGCTCAATCCGCGGGCGGCGAACCAGGCGGTGTTGGAAGAGATGGAGATCGACGGGGGCGCCGTCCGCGTCGCCGGCAGCCGCGCCCCGACCGTGCGGCTGACCCGGCGGTGAGACCGGAGCGCAAGCTCCGGCCGTGCGTCGGTCGGTCGACGGACTTCGCCGATCGCTTGCGGTTTCGCGGCGCCGGAAAGCTCTCGGACGCTGCAAAACCGCAAGCGGCCGACCAACAAGAGAGCGATCGTCTGCTTCTTTGAGCGACCGCCAGAGCTTGCGCTCCGGTCTCAACTAGTGCGTCCGGCGTCTATCTCTAGCGCGGCCGTTGCGGGCTGCGTAGGCTCTGCGGCGTCTTTCTCCGCCGGATCGCCGCCGTGTTCGCCTATTCCAAAAAGTTCCGCCGGGACGTCTTGGCCGCCTGCGACGCCGGAGAAGGCACGCGGGCGGTCGCCCTGAAGTTCGACGTCTCCGAAAGCTGGGTCCGCCGGATCAAGCAGGATCGCCGCGAGCGCGGCAAAGTCGCTCCGGCGACGACCCGCAACCGCACCCCGACCTGGCACGCCTGGGCGGATTGGCTGAAGGCGAAGATCGCCGACCGTCCCGACGCCTACCTGCGGGAACTCAAAGCCGAGCTGAAAGCCGAACGCGGCGTGGAGGCGTCCGAAACGCTGATCGCCCGGGCGCTGAAGGGCTTGGGGATCACGCGTAAAAAAAGACGCTGATCGCCGCCGAACGCGCTCGCCCCGACGTGGCCGACGCTCGGGAGCGGTGGGCGGCGTGGTTGAAGACCCTCGATCCCGACCGGATCGTGTTCCTCGACGAAACCTGGGCCAAGGACAACATGACCCGCACGCACGGCCGTTGCGGCCGCGGCGTGCGACTGTACGAAGGCGTTCCCTGTCGACGCTGGACGACCACGACCTTCCTGGGCGCGATGCGATCGACCGGGTTCGTGGCTCCGCTGTGCGTGGACGGGCCGATCAACGGGCCGGTGTTTCTGGCCTGGGTCCGGCAGCATCTGCGCCGGGAACTGAAGGCAGGAGACGTGGTGGTGATGGACAATCTCTCCGCCCACAAAGTGCGGGGCGTGCGGGAGGCGATCGAAGCGGCCGGCGCACGGGTCGCGTATCTGCCGGCCTACAGCCCGGACTTCAACCCGATCGAGTTGGCGTTTAGCAAGTTCAAGAAGCTGCTGCGGGACGGGGCCGCCCGCACCGTCGATCGGCTGTGGGAACTGTGCGGCCAAGTCCTCGACCTGTTCCCGCCGCAGCAATGCCGCAACTACCTCCGCCACTGCGGCTACCGCTAAACTTATCCAGCAGACGCACTAGACGCCTCAATAATCGTCGGTCGCTTCGCCGCCGTCGCGGGTGCCGAGGGCGCCCCAGACGCCGTAGGGACTCTCGCCGGTCGTCACGCCGGGCTGAGTCGAGTCGCCGACGTCGATCGTCTCGCTGATGAACTTCACGCTGCCGTCGCCCATCGCGACCTGCACGCCGCCGCTGTGAAACGAGCCGGCGGAGAGGATCGCCCGCTGCCGGTGATCCTTCGTCAGGGCGCAGCTGGGGCCGTTCGGGGGGAGGATCGTGTTGAACCCGGTGTAGCTCCCGCCGGCGTCGTTCCAACGGCTGCCGCGGACGTGCAGGGAGGCGTTGCTGGGGTAAAAGCCGGGGTCGTTCGCGTTCTCCGCGGCGGCGAGGCAGGCGGACGGGTTGAGCACGCCGCGGTCGGCGTCGTACTGCATCGCGGGAGTCGCGGCGCCGGCGTTCAACAGGACGTGCGCCCGATGGGTGTTGGAGCCGTCGCTGCGGCCGATCTCCCCGATCAACAACGTCGTCGCGGTCCCGTCCGAGAGATCCCCCAAGCCGATCCACTGCCGAAAGAGAAACGCCCCGCGGGCGGCGGGCAGCTCGCCCTCCTCGTTCGGCTCGGCCCCGTACCCGCCGGCGGCGTTGTCGCCGGTGTTCAAAGCGTAGTTCGTGTCGGACATCACATCCGCCGGGCCGCCGGTGTTGCCGACCTCATTGGAGGGACAGTACAGCGAGCGAACTTTCGTCTGCCACGGCCCGTAATTGATATTGCCCGGCTCCGGTCCCATCGCTGGCCAGGGCGGGGTGCGGGGCGAGCCGTCCGCGTTCACGTCCAGGGGTTTAACGATGTTGTTCCAGTGCGGCGTGGAGTCCAGATACGGAATCAGCCCGACGAGCGCCGACAGATCCCCCGCTTTACCCTCCTCGCCGGTCGTGCTGTTTCCAGAACCCTGTGCGGGGAACACCTTATAGGTGCTGTGATAGTTGTGCATCGCCAACCCGAGTTGCTTCAGGTTGTTCTGGCACTGGCTCCGGCGGGCCGCTTCACGTGCACCTTGAACCTTCGGAAGGAACAGGCTGATCACCAAAGCAAGGATGCCGAGGACTACCAGCGCTTCGATCCATCCGAACCCGCCGCGACTTGTCTCGGACCGGCGGGGCGATGCGGCGTTCATAGCGACTCGGCCATGGGGGAATGATCCCGTCGGCGCCGAGCCGTCAAAGTCGCTCGGAAAGAGTCCGATCGGAGCGGAACGATCGTATCCCGCCCTCTCCCCCGAAACCATGGCGACGAAGGGTCCCGTCGGCGGGTAAGCTATGTCCCACTCTCCACAGTCCGTCTCTCGGCCGCGTCGTATGTCGTCCCCGCCCGCGTCGTGCACCCTGCGGGGGATCGGGACCGCTTTGCCGGCCGGATGGATCGACCAGGGGGAGACCGGCGTGCTCGCCGGCCGCACCGGACCGCCGCCGGGGCCGGAGGGAGAACCGGGCCGCCGCCGGATCAGCATGCTGTACCGCAAGGTCGGGGTGAAGCGCCGGCACCTCGTGCTGGTCGAACCGGACAGCGAAGGCACGGAGCCGGAGCGCGTGCCCTTCTATGAACCCGGCCCGACCGGCCCCAGCACCGGCGATCGCATCGCGATCTACGAACAGCATGCCGCTCCGCTGGCGGTGCGGGCCGCCGCCGCGGCGCTGCGGGACGCCGGCGTCGATCCCGGCCGCATCACGCAATCGGTGACGGTCAGCTGCACCGGGTTCGCGGCGCCGGGCGTCGATTGCGCCCTGATCGAAGACCTCGGCCTGCCGCGGTCGGTGGGACGCACGCACGTCGGGTTTATGGGCTGTCACGCCGCGCTGAACGGGTTGCGGGTCGCCGCGGCGCTGTGCGCCGAAGATCCGTCCGCCGTGGTGCTGCTGACCGCGGTGGAACTGTGCAGCCTGCACCATCAATACACGCCCGATCCGCTGTCCGACGCCGGGCAGGTGATCGCCAACGCCCTGTTCGCCGACGGCGCCGCCGCGGTGGTGCTCACCGGGGCCGACTTCGTCCCAGACGATCCGAACGAACCCCCGCCGGTCGCGGAGGACGTCTATCAATTCCTCGGCAGCGGATCCGTGTTGCTGGCCGACACCGGCGACGCGATGACCTGGCGGGTCGGCGACGCCGGCTTTCGCATGACCCTGGAACCCGCCGTGCCGGAGGCGATTCGCGAGCACCTCTCCGCATGGATGGACGAGTGGCTCGGCCGATTCGGTCTGACGCAGCGCGACGTGGGCACCTGGGCCGTGCATCCCGGCGGACCGGCGATCCTCGACGCCGCCGTCGATGCGCTCAATCTGCCCGCCGAGGCGTTGAACCCCTCCCGCAGCCTGCTGGCCGACGTGGGGAACCTGTCGAGCCCCACGATCCTGTTCCTGCTGGACCGCCTGCGGGCGACCCGCGACGTGTCCTCCGGCCCGGTCGTCGCGATCGGCTTCGGCCCCGGCCTGACGGTCGAGGCGTCGCTGCTGGGCTGAAGCGCCGGTGAGCCGCATTTTTTACCGATTATAAGCCCGATGCGCAAGCATCGGCCGTCGGCGCAGCCGAAGGACTGCGTCGAATGTCGAAGAGTGATGCGACCGACTCACGGCCGACGCTTGCGCGTCGGGCTGGTAGGGACGCAGCGTCGATCCCGCCTCACTCGTCGTTCTTCGTGGGCGCTTTGTGCGGTTCGAAGACGGTGGGGCGCAATCGCTCCGCCCGGGAGACGGCGTCTTCATAGAGCACCCGCTGGCTGCGAATCTTGCGGCCGCGGCGGGTCACCTTCCTCCAGACGCCGTCGGCGTGCAGTTCGCGGGCTTTGACGTTATCGCGGAAGTAGAGATTAATCGCGTCTTGAAGCCGCTTCTTGAGCGGCTCCGCGGTCACGGGGACCAGCAGTTCGATCCGCCGGTCCAGGTTGCGGGGCATCCAGTCGGCGCTGGAGAGATACATTAATTCGTCCCCGCCGTGCACGAACCGCATCACCCGGGCGTGCTCCAGGAAGCGATCCACCACGGAGACGACCCGGATATTCTCGCTGACGCCCTCCACCCCCGGCCGCAGGCAGCAGATGCCGCGGATGTTCAATCGAATCTTCACGCCGGCGCGGCTGGCGTGATAAAGCGCGTCGATCAACGCCGGGTCGACCAACGAGTTCATCTTCGCGTCGATCGCCGCGGGCATGCCCTGACGGGCGCGGTCGGCTTCGGCCCGGATGAGTTCCGCGACCCGTTCCCGCAGGCCGATCGGCGCCGCTTCGATCCGGCGAAACGCCTGCGGCTGGCTGTAGCCGGTGACGGCGTTGAAGAAATTGACGGCGTCCGCGGTGAGGTCGTCGTCCGCCGTCATCAGGCTGGCGTCCGAATAAATCCGGGCCGTCGATTCGTTATAGTTCCCCGTCCCGAAGTGTGCGTACCGACGCACGCCGTCCGGCTCACGGCGGATGATCAGCAGCAGCTTCGCATGGGTCTTCAACCCCCGCACGCCGTAGATCACCTGCACGCCGGCTCGTTCCAGGTCGCGGGCCCATTCGATATTGCGGGCCTCGTCGAACCGGGCTTTCAATTCTACCACCGCGGCCACGCTCTTGCCCGCCTGGGCGGCGGTTTTGAGGGCGGCGACGATCCGGCTGTCGGCGCTGGTGCGATAGAGCGTCTGTTTGATCGCCAGCACGTCCGGGTCTTCGGCGGCCTCCTCGGCCAAACGCACGACCGGCTCGTAGCTGTCGTAGGGGTGATATAAGAGCACGTCGCCGGCGCTGAGCGCTTCGAAGGACGGCTCCTCCCCGTCCAGACGCACCGGCGGTTGCGGCGGCCAATCCTCGACCCGCAGATCGTCGAACCCCGCGGCGCCGGTGACCTTCATCAACGCCCCCAGCCCGATCGGTCCGTGCGCGAGATATAAGTCCCGCGGCTCGACGTCCAGACAGTGCTTGAGGAAGGCCGTGGCCTCCTCCGACGCCCCCGCGGCCAGCTCCAGCCGTACGCAGCCGCCCCGACGACGCTTCTCCAGTACCCGCCGCATCTGACGCAATAAATCCCCCGCCTGATCCTCGCGAATCGCCAGGTCGGCGTTGCGGGTGACGCGGAAGGCGACCGCTTCCTCGACCGTTTGTCCCTCGAAGAAGCGTCCGGCCAGATGGGCGACGGCCTCTTCGACCGGCAGATAGGCGAACGCCCGGCCGCCCTCGGCGTTCGTTCCGGGACCGTGATCTCCCGCGGCGCCGTCGGCGGGCAGCGTCAGCCAACGGGGCACGGCTCGGCCGCAGGGGATGACGGCGAACCGCGATCCGCCTTCGTTCAGCGCGTTCGCCGCGGCTTTGATCTCCGGGTCGTCCTCTCGATGCGGCGGCGCCGGGGCGAGCCGGACGAGCACGCAGACGGCGCCGGTCTCCACGAGGGGGAAATCCTCCGGCGCCGTCACGCTGGTGGGGGTGAGGACGCCGAACAACGCCTCGCTGAAGGCGTGATCCAGCGCCGCGGCTTGATGGGAGGTCAGCTTTTTCGGGTCCGGCCGCACGAAGCCGTGCCCGGCGAGCAGTTCGTCCAGCTCCGCTAACAGGGCGTATTGATCAGCGTTCATGGCGGCGCAGCGCTCCGCGATCGCGGCGAGCTGCTGCTCCGGCGTCATCCCCGCCGGGTCCGTGCCGGGGGTGCCGCCGAACCCGCTGTCGGCGAAGTCTTCGTCCTCCGTCTCCGAGGCGTCGCGCCCCTCGCGGGTCTCCTCCGCGAGCATCTGCAAGCCGCCGACCCGGACCATGAAGAACTCATCAAGATTCGCCCCGGTGATGGCCAGGAACTTCAATCGTTCCAGCGGCGGCACCTGCGGATCGGCCGCTTCGTCCAGCACCCGCTGATTGAACTCCAGCCAAGAGAGCTCGCGGTTGAGAAAGTGTTCGGGCGACACGGGGGCGGGAGCAGCGAACGT
>NZ_WTPX01000057.1 GCF_013036045.1 Alienimonas chondri | reverse complement strand
CGTCACGGCCGTACCGGCGCCGCCGGCGGCGCCGGTACGGCCGTGACGACCGGCGGAACCGCGCGTTCCCCGACCCGGCTCGCCGTGCGGCGGGCGATGGGACGATGTCCGACCGTGCGGGCCGGTGCGCACCCCGCGTACCATCGCCGCTCGCCCGTCTCGTCGCCCTCGTTCGGCCCCGCCCATGCTCCGCCGCTCCGCCGGACGCCCCCTCAGCCCGATTTCCGGTCGTCGCCCGGCGTCCCGTCGTTCGACGGCTCGACGGCTGTGGGCCGTCGCGCCTCTGGCGGGGGCGTTGCTCTGTCCGCTCGCGGGTCTGGCGCAAGAAGAAGGCGTGGCCCAAGACGAATCGGCGCAGCCCGCGGTCGGAGCCGAGCCGACGGACGCTCCCAACCCGCTCGCGGTCGAACCGGGTTCGCCTGAGGAGTTCGTCTCCGCCGCTGCGCGTCTCCGCCGCATCGGCCGCCCCGGACTGGCCCGGCAGTACCTGAAGACGCTGCTCGATGCCCAGCCGACGGACGACGCACTGCTGGAGGCCCGCGACGCCCTCGGCCCGGCGGTGTTCTTCGAACTGGCCACCGATCCGCAGTTGCGACCCGAGGGGCAGACGCTCCAGACGCGGGTGCGGGAAGCGCTCGTGGCCCGCGGCGCCGACCCGGATCGGCTGGACGGCCTGATCGACGCGCTCATCGCCGGACCGCGCGAGCGGGACGCCGCGCGGGCCGCGTTGACGGGACTGGCCGGGAACGCGACGCCGAGACTTGTCGAACGACTCATCGCCTCCGCCGACCCGGTAGACGGGAACCAGCAGTTGAACGGGGCGATCGCCCGCTTGCTGGGCGAGTTGCGGGAGGCTTCGGTTCCCCCGCTGACCGCCGCGTTGCGAGCGCGTCAGGCGCCGGACACCGGACGGGGGTCGGTCGCCGCGGCCCTCGGCGGCACCGGCACGCAAGCGGCGCTCGATGCACTGCTCGGCCCGGCGTTCGCGCGGGATGAAGCCCCCGCCGTGCAGCTGGCCGCCCGCTCCGCATTGTCGCGGCTGACCGGCGGCGACTCGTTGCGCGGACTGTCGGACGTCGCGGCGGATCGCCTCCGCAAGCGGGCGGAGACGCTGCTCTCCACGGCGCCCGTCTCCTCCGAAACCGTCGCGCCGGAGCCTCTGTACCAGTACGATGCGGCGGAGAATCGGCTGATCCCGACGGCGTTGCCCCCGGCCGTCGCCGATCGCTTCCGGGCCGCCGTCGCCGCGTCCGCCGCGGCGGCGATCGCTCCGAATCGGGAGAACCTGCGGGCGCTCGAACTCACCGCGGCGCTGGGATACGAAGCGGCGCTGGCCGGTCGCGGTCGGTTCCTCGAACGGGGCGAAGGCACCGTGCATCGCGCCGCGCTCTCGGCGGGACCGAATCGGGTGCTGCACGCTTTGGATCGGGCGTTGGACCTCGACGCGCCGGACGCCGCGTCCGCCGCGTTGCAGGTGCTGCTCGCCGCGCCGTCGCCGGATCTGTTGCAGCCGATCGCCGAAGGGCAATCGCCCGTCGTGCGGGCGCTGAGCAGCCCGGCGCCGGAGGTGCGGTTCCTCGCGGCGCTGCTGGCGGCCCGTTCAAACCCCGGTCCGACCTTCGCGGACGGCGCCGAGGTCGTGGACGTCTTCGCCGGCGCTCTCGTGGATGCTCCCGGCGGTCGGGCGGTGGTGATCGACCCGAGCCCCGAGCGGGGTACGCAGATGGCCGGCTTGCTCCAGGGGTTCGGTTACCGGGTGAGTTTGGCGATCGACGCCCGCGAGGGCTTCGAGCAGGTGGCCGCCGGGGCCGGGGCGGATCTCGTCGCGGTGCACGCGAACGTCACGGATCTGCCGGTCTCGCAGCTCGCGGCGAACCTGCGGGCGGACGCCCGTACTCGTCCGACGGCGTTGCTGCTGTACGGGGATGATCGACTCGCAGCGCCGCTGACGCGAATCGCCGAGCGGGCGGGCGAGGCCGCGTTCACCCCGTTCCCGGTCGCCCCCGAAACGCTGGAGCGACGCCTCGCTCCGTTGCGGGCCGTCGCGACCCCGCTGCCGGACGATCTGAAGGCGGATCAAAAACGGGCCGCCGCGTATGAGTTGGCCCAGCTTGCCGCCGGCGACGAACGGGCCTTTCCCCTGAGCGGCGCGCTCGGCGAACTGTCCGACGCGATCGCCGATCCGGAGATCGCCGCAGACGTGGCGTCCGCCTTGGGAGTGATCGCGACGCCGGAGGCGCAAAAAGCCCTCGCCGACGCTTTGACGGTCATTCGTCCCGGGGCGGAATCGGAGCTTGCGGCGGCGACAGCGCTGACGAAATCGGTCCGGCGGTTCGGCTCCCTGCTCTCGGTGAACGCCGTGTCGGATCTCCGCCGCAGAGCGAGCGAGGAGCAGGAGCCCGCGCTCAGGGACGCACTTGTGGTGCTCTCCGCGACGCTGCCGGGGGCGTCGGCCGTACTGCCCGTCGAGGTGGCGCTGCCGCCGCAATAGGCAGCATCGTTGCGTGGGTGGGCGGTTTGTGTCGCCCGACCGGGGACGAAGCCGATGAAATCTACGCTGAGAGGCGCGGTAGACGTTTGGCGTCGGCCGGCAGGGCGATATTGTGCAGCGTGTTCGCCCGCTCAGACGGCAGTCGCTCCCGTTGTCACCGTATTCACCACCGCTCTCGGACCGTCGCCCGGAGCCTGATGCCCCGGAGACGGACGTGCATGCCCCCGTTCGCGGCATGGTCGGCGACTCCGACGCCATGCGACGGGTGTACGCCCTCGCGCGGCGCTTCGCCCGCTCCAACTCGACCGTCCTGCTCACCGGCGAGACCGGGACCGGCAAGGAGTTAGTCGCCCGGGCCATTCACGACAACAGCACGCGAGCCGACGGCCCGTATGTCCGCGTGAACTGCGGGGCGTTGGCGGAGAGCCTTCTGGAGAGCGAGCTCTTCGGCCACGCTCGGGGCGCTTTCACCAGTGCGATCGAGAATCGCACCGGACGCTTCGAGGCGGCCCACGGGGGCACGATCTTCCTGGACGAGATCAACTCGATCTCCAAGCATCTGCAGGTCAAGCTGCTTCGAGTGCTGCAGGAGCAGGAGTTCGAGCGCGTCGGGGACACCCGCACGATTCGAGTGAACACCCGCGTGATCGCGGCGACGAACCGGGAATTGCTGGAGGAGGTCGCCGAGGACCGGTTCCGCGAAGACCTCTATTTCCGGCTGAACGTCCTCAGCATCGACCTCCCCCCGCTGCGGGAGCGGAACGAAGACATCCCGCAACTCGCCGAGCACTTCACCGGCGTGTACGCCGCGCGGGACGGGAAGTCTCCGCCGAAGCTGGCCGCGGACGCCGTGCGTTTGTTGAGCCGCTATTCGTTCCCGGGCAACGTGCGGGAGCTGCAGAACTACATCGAACGTGCCTTGGCCCTCAGCGAAGGCGGCGCCCTCACCAGCGACCTGTTGCCGGATCATGTCCGGGGGGTGCGGCCGCCGCTGCGGCTGGTGCGAAGCGGCGACGAGGATGCGGACGATCTGCGTCGCAAATTGGTCCGGCGGGAACTCTCCGATTCGCCCGGCAGCACCGACGTGCATCCGGAGATCATCGGGCGGCTCGAACGCGAGATCCTGTTGCAGGTGTTGCGAGCCGCTCAGGGCGTGCAGACCAAGGCGGCGGCTCGATTGGGCATCAACCGCAACACGCTGCACAAGAAGATCGAGGAGCACGGACTCTCGTCCGAGGTTCGTTAGCCCCGACCGGCGTCGCCGGCGCCGGTTTTGCCGTCGCCCCCGGTTTCGGCGTCGCGTCGGGCGGCGCGCGTGCTCGGTCCGCGTAGAATGCGGGCGTGTCCAACGTCACCGTCTTCTGCTTTCTCGCCAGCTACGCGGTCGCTCTGTCCGCGGACGCGTTGCGTCTGTGGGGACGAACCGTGGCGCTGCGTTGGGTCGCATGGGCGGCCGCGGCGGCCGGGTTGCTGGCTCACACCTGGTTCCTCGCGATCACGTACGGCGGCGGATGGAACGAGGGCGCGGGCGCCGGAGCGGAACCATGGGGCGGACGGGCGTGGATCCTGGCGCTCGCGTGGCTCGGAGCGGCCTACTACGTGATCGCCACCGGCGTCGAACGCCGCAGCGCCATGGGCGTGTTTCTCTGGCCGCTGGTGCTCGGGCTGGTCGCGTGCAGCTATGCGGTGCCCGCGGGGCCGGTCTCGCTGTGGGGCGGGAAGGAGGGCGGCGTGGTGCGGGCCTGGGCGATCCTGCATGCGGGGCTGTTGCTCGTCGGGCTGCTGGGCGTCCTCGCCGGGGTGGTCACCAGCGCGATGTACCTCGTCCATCACCGTCGATTGCGGGCGGGCCGCTTCGACCCCGACGCCGTCCCGCTGTTCAGCCTTGAACGACTCGATCGCTGGAACCGCGTGGCCGTCGCCGTCGCGGTTCCGCTGCTGGCGTTGGGCGTGATGATCGGTCTCGGGCTGGTCGTCGCCGGGGGCGAGGGAGCGGTCGGCGGGCTGTGGGATCCCGTGGTGATCGGCACGACCGTCGGCGTGTTCGCGGCGGGCTTGGCGGTGGGCGAAGTCGTGCGACGGGAGGGGCAGGCCGGTCGCGGCGTGGCGGTTCGCACGCTGCTGGCGTTCGGTTTCCTCCTCGTCACCGTGATCGGGTTGCAGGTGCTGGCGGGCGGGGGCGGCTTGCTGGAAAGCTGGCATGCCGGCGGCGCCGTCGTCGCGAACGACTCGGCAAGCGATGCGGCGGCTGGGGAGGGAGGCCGATGAGCGCCGCCGTGCCCGCCCCGGATCTGGGGGTCGTGTTCTGTTCCCATCGCACCGCGGACGTGAGCCTCCGGGAACGCCTCGGCTTCTCCGCCGACGCGCTCGGCGACGTGTACGCGAAGCTCCGCGATCGCTTTCCCGCTTCGGAGCTGGTCGTCCTCTCCACCTGCAATCGCATCGAGGTCTATTCCGCCGTCCCGCCGCCGTCGGCCGGCGCCGCCGCCCCGATCGCCCCGCGGCTTTCTGATCTCGCGGGGTTCCTCTCGGAGTTCCACGCGATCCCGCAGAAAGCCTTTGCCCCGCATCTGCTCGAGCGTCGCGGTCCCGAGGCCGTGCGGCACCTGTTCGAGGTCTCCGCCAGCCTCGACAGTCTGGTGCTGGGCGAATCGCAAATTGTCGGGCAGGTCCGAGACGCATACGACCTCGCCCAGCGGCATGAGGCGTGCGGTCCGCTCACCCACGCTCTGTTTCAGGCCGCCTTCCGCACCGCCGGTCGGGTGCGGCGGGAGACCAAGCTGTCCGACGGCCGGACGAGCATCGCCAGCGTCGCGGTCGGGCAATTCGGTCGAAACATCTTCGAGCGTTTCACCGACAAGACCGTGCTGGTGATCGGCTCCGGCGAGATGGCGGACGAAACGCTCCGCTACCTGCACGACGAGGGCACCGGCCGGGTCGTGATCGTGAATCGCTCCCCGGAGCGGGCCGCCGCACTTGCCGAGGCCCGAGGCGGGGAAGTGCGGCCGTGGGAGGAACTGGACAGTTGGTTGGGCGAGGCGGACGTGATCGTCTCCGCAACCGGGGCGACGACGCCGCTGGTGACCCGCGAACGGTTCGCCGCCGCCCGCCGCGGTCACTCCGGTCGGCCGGTGTTCATCCTCGATCTTGGCCTACCGCGGGACTTCGATCCAGCCGTCGCCCGCGTGGACTCGAACGTCTTCCGGTACGACCTGGACGACTTGGAGACGACCTGCGCCGCCAACCGTCGTCGCCGCGAGAAAGAGATCGGCAAAGCCCGCGGGATCGTGGAGGAGGAGACGGAAGCCTTCCTCCGCGGCCTCGTGCATCGCGCCACCGGGCCGGTGATTCGCCGACTGCGGGACGAATGGACCGCGGTGCGGGATGCGGAACTCGCTCAGCTCTACGCGCGTCGCTCGGAGTGGTCGGATGACGACCGGGCCGCGGTCGAGCGGAGCGTCGACCGCATCGTCAACAAGCTGCTGCACCCGCCGCTGGAAGCATTGAAGGAGGAGGCCCGCCGCGGCGAGCACGGCACCCTCTTCGACAGCTTCCGCCGGCTGTTCGGAATCTAGAGCGGCTCACAGGATCAGCATCGCATCGCCGTAGCTGAAAAAGCGGTACCCGCGATCCACGGCCTCGCGATAGGCGGCGAGCACGCGCTCCCGCCCGGCCAATGCGGAGACCAGCACCAGCAGGGTGCTTTTGGGCAGGTGAAAGTTCGTCAACAATCCGTCGACGCCGGCGAAGCGGTGCGGGGGATAGATAAAGATCTCCGTCTCGCCGCAGAAGGGACCGACGGCGGCGTCGTTTGCCGCCGCGGCGGCCTCCAGCGTCCGGCAAGCCGTGGTGCCGACCGCAATCACCCGCCCGCCCGACTCCCGCGTCGCTCGAATTTCTTCGGCCGTGGTCGCGGACAGTTCGCAGGACTCCGCGTGCATTTGGTGGTCGACGATCCGCTCGCCGTCCATCGGCCGAAACGTGCCGACTCCCACATGAAGAGTCACACGGGAGACATGGACTCCCCTGGACTCACAGGCGGCGAGTAGCTCCGGCGTAAAATGCAGCCCCGCGGTCGGCGCGGCGACGGAACCGGGGCGATCGGCGAAGACGGTTTGATAGTCGGCGCGGTCTTGCTCGTCCGGGTCGTTCCGGCCGATGTACGGCGGTAGCGGAATCGAACCGACCGCCTCCAACGCCGCGAACGGTGACGCCGCCGCGGACGCATCCAGCGGGATCGCGGTCCAAACCCCCCCCTCGCCGCGTTCCTCCATCCGCAGCCGAAGCGAAGCGCCGCCGGGGCCGTCGGCTCGCACCACCTCGCCCGGCAGCAGCGTCCCGCGGGTCTTCGACATTACCCGCCAAGCGCCGCTCGACGGAGACGCGATCGAGAGGAACAAGCCCTCCCACTTTCCCCCCGTCGCCTCCCGCACGCCGCGCAGACGGGCCGGGACGACGCGGGAATCGTTCAACACCAGGCGGTCGCCGGGGGCGAGCAGGTGCGGGAGGTCCGCGATTGACCGGTGGGCGACGGCGCCGGTGCGGCGATCGAGCGTCAGCAGGCGGGCGGTTCCCCGCGGCGCCGGGCGGAAGGCGATCCGATCGGGCGGAAGCTCGTAGTCGTAGGCCTCGACGGAGAGGTCCGCGGGGTTCTCGAAGGACGATTTGGGTGGGGGAGCGGCCATGCCGATACCCTATCGCCGTGCCGCATTTCGTCCCGCCCGCCGACGCCGTCGCTGATGGAAACGGGGGACCGACGCCGCTGGCGGCCGTCATCACCGAACTCGACCCGGGCGGCGCCGAACGGGCGTTTCTCCAAGTCGTCCGCGGCCTGAGCGAGCGAGGCTGGGCGCCGCACGTCTTCGCGCTGCGGGGGGGACCGCTTTCGGAATCGTTCGCCGCGGCCGGCGTTCCGGTTACGACCTTGGACGGACTCCCGGGCGCCGACCCGCGACCGCTGGTGCGCTTCCTAAAACGCGAGCGACCGCCGGCGGCGCTGTCCTTTCTCTTTCACGCGAACCTGCTGGCTCGGTTTGCTGCGCGGGTCGCGGGACGGCCGGCCGTCGTGTGCGGGGTACGCGTCGCGGAGCGTCGGCGGAACGGCCATCGGTCGCTCGACCGCCTCACGGCATCGCTGGTCGATCGCTGGGTCTGCGTCGGCGAGAGCGTGCGGCAGTTCTGCATCGCCCCGGCGACGGCCGGCGGCGGCGGATTGCCGGCGGAGCGAGTCGTCACGATTCCCAACGGCGTTGACGCGGAGTTGTGGGCGAACGCGGCGCCGGCGGACCGAGCGTCGCTGCGACTGCCGGCGGAGTCGCGAACGCTTCTATTTGCCGGTCGAATCGATGAGCAGAAAGATCCGGATACGCTGTTGAACGCCTTTGCGGCGCTCGACCGGCCGGACACGTTCCTGCTGATCGCCGGGGACGGCCCGCTGTCCGACCGGGTGCAAGCGAGAGTCGCATCGAATGCCTTCGGGGAACGGGTACGGCTGCTCGGCCGGAGGGACGATCTGCCGTCGCTGATGCGGCTGGCGGAGGCGTTCGTGCTGCCGAGTCGATGGGAGGGCACGCCGAACGTGTTGCTGGAAGCGGCCGCGGCCGGCACGCCGATCGTCGCCACCGCGGTCGACGGGACCGCGGAGGTGTTCACGCACGGGGAAACCGCTCGCCTCGTCCCGGTGGGGGACGGGGATGCGCTGGCCGCGGAACTCCGCTGGACGCTCGATCACCCGGAGGCCGCCGCGGCGATGGCGAAGCGGGCGGGGGAGGCGGTTCTGGCCGTACACCGCTGGGACGCCGTCGTCGCCGCGTACGATGCGCTGCTGCGCGAGGTCATCGCACAGCGGCGCCGATGACTGGGGCGCCGGTGACTGCCGGCCCGTCGCCGGCGACGCGGAGCCGTCGCAGTCCGAATCGCAGCACGCTGGCCGCGGCCGGCGCCGCGACCGATCCGCCGCCCCGGAGATCGCCGACGGGATCGTGCACCACGCAGACGGCCAGCAGACGGGGCGCCCGCACCGGGCCGCCGATGACTGCGGAGGCGGTCGTGCGGTCCTCGGCGTACCGGCCGGCTTCCGCATCCCACAGTTGGGCGGTGCCGGTCTTGCCGAACAGGCGGTAATCGTCGCCCCGCACACGCCGGGCGGTGCCCTGTTCGACCACGCCGGCCAGCGGCTCGGCGATCAACCAGTCGGCCCACTCCCGCGGCAAAACGCGCGAGGCGATCGGCGGATCGTCGTTCCGCACCAACGTCAGTGGCAGCAGAGTGCCCCCGTTCGCCAACGCCCCGTGGGCGGCGGCGAGATGAGCGGCCGTCACGGTGATCTCATGCCCGATCGGCACGGAGTGCGTGCTGTAGTCGTCCCAGGCCTGCAACGGACGGAGAGATCCGGCCGCGGCGTTCGGAAGTTCCTCGCTGACCGTTCTCCCGAATCCGAAGGTCGCCGCGGTGCGATACAGCGTCGGGTTGCCCATCCGCCCCGCCAGCTTCGCGGTGCCGATGTTGCTGCTGTGAATCAGAATCTCCCCCGGCGTAAGCAAGCCTCTGCGAGCGACGTCGCGGAGCAGCCGGCCGTTCCCCGGCACGGTCCAGCGGCCGTCTTCGCAGTCGATCCGTTCGTCGACGGCGGCGAACCCTTCCGCCAGCGCGGTCTCGACGAACAGCGGTTTGACGGTCGAACCGGGTTCAAACGGCGTGCCGAAGGCATGATGCGTCCAGGCGCCGGGCTGGTCCTCGGGGACGTTCTCCGGGTCGAACGCCGGGCGGCTGGCCGCGGCGAGGATCTCGCCGGTGTGCGGATCGGTGACGAGCAGGCAGGACCACACGGGCGAAAACTCCGCCTGCACGCGGTCCAACTCCGTCTCCGCAAAGCGTTGAACGGCGGCGTCGATCGTCAGGACGACATCCTCGCCCGGCGCGGGCGGTCGGGATCGCCCTTCCAACACGGCCCGCGTCATGCCGCGGGCGTCGCGGACCGTTGTGCGCACCCCCGGTACGCCGCGGAGGCGGGCATCGAGCGTCCGCTCCATCCCGTTGACGCCCCGTCCGTCCAGATTCCGCAGGCCCACCACCGACCCGCCCACCCGTCCCAGCGGCGCCCGTCGGCGGTATTCCGGCCGGAACCCCCACCATTCCGCGGGGAGATCGAGCGCCCGCACCCGCTGTGCGGCGGCGGTATCGAGTCGTCGCTGCACCCAGAGGAACCAGCCATCCGGACGGCGGCGGACCTGCTTTTCAAGGGCGGCTGCGTCCAGGTCGATCGCTATCGCGAGTCGGCCGCAGCAATCGGCGATCTCGTCTTCCGGGATCTCTCTGGGCACGAGGAACAGACTGTCCGCGGTCACGGTCGTGGCGAGCAACCGGCCGTGCCGATCCAGCAGGTCGCCGGGGCGGGCGGGCAGAACCGTCTCGGATTGCCGCTGTCGAATCGCGGTCGCGGCGAACGTCTCGCCCCCGCCGATCGCCAGCACGCCGAGCCGCAGCCCGATCGCGAGCGCCGCGGCGAGCAACAGGCAGAACGCCGTCGTCTCGCGCGGTCCGGCCCCCGGCTGACGCATTCTGGGCGGGGCGGACATGCGGGCGAGAACCTCGGTGTACGCGGCTCAGCGCCACCAGAGCAGGGGGGCGTCCACGGGGGCGGCGTCGGGCGAGGCGCTGGCGGCGCGCTCCAAGAGACCGCGACCGACCGGCGCATCGGCGACGGCCTCGGCAGCCAGCCCGGTCTCCAAGCGGAGCCGGGCGCGTCGCTCCCGCAGTTCGTCGCCCGCCGCGGCCCGCGCGGCCGATTGGGCGTGCAACCCATTCGTCCGGCGACGCAGGGCGATGTCGACCTGAGCGACCGCCAGAATGAGAGCCAGCGCGGCGATGAATCGGGCGGTCATCGCGGAGCGTCGTTCATCGCATCGCGTTTTCCACGCGGCGCCGCACGCCGGTGGCGTCGGCCGGCAGGTTGAGCAACACCCCCGGCTTCAGCCGACGCGGATCGCGGATCTTGTCCCGGTTCAGGGCGTAGATCTGCTCCGCCCGACTGGCCCGGCCGAGGTGCTTCTGGGCGATCGCGCCGAGGGTGTCCCCGCTGGCGACCATGTAGACCGGTCGGCCCTGTTCGTCGACGCCGTAGCCGCTCCAGCCGGCGTTCGACGAGCGAGATTCGCTCGCCCGTTCCGCTTCGGCGAGGTCGGTGTCGTAGGCGAGGAGCACGCTGGGCGGCGGGCAGATCACTTTCATGCCGGGCTGCAGGTTCCGCGGGTCGCGGATCCGCAGGGCGTTGTAGCGGGCGAGCGCCTTGAAGTACTTCGCGGCGCCGTAGGCCCGCTTGCTGATCGCCCAATAGCTCTCTCCGGTCTGGACCTCAGCGACCTTGCGGTCGTTCGGGCCGCTGAAGCGGAAGGGCATGGCGGACTCGCCGTCGGCCGTGCGGACGGGGCGGGAGCCGGGGCCGTTGGGAGCGGCGAGGTTCGCTTCCGGGGCAAACGCCGCGGGCGTCAGACCGGAATCCGGTTCCTCCGCCGCCAGCGACTCGGCCGGGGCCGGCTTGGGCGTCGACGGAGCGGCGGGGGGAGCGTTCAGGTCAGGCCATTCCGCCATCACCGGCGCCGCCGGCACATCGGCCGCGGCCAGATCAGGCGCGGGCATGTCGGCCGCGGGCGGGGTCGCCGCAAGTTCGACCGGCGCCAGATCCGGCGTCGGCTCGGGGGCCGGTTCCATCATCGGCGGCGCGTCGAAGACGGTCGCTTCGGTTGCGGCCGTCTCCATGGCCGCCGGCGCGGCGGGTTCGGTCGGGGCGGGGAAGAAGGCGTCGTCGCCGGCGGCGACGGGCGCCGCCGCGGCGATCTCCGGCGCTGCGGGGGAGGACGGTTCATCGCCGCCCCACAGGGCCGCGTCGTCCATCGCCGGGGCTGCGGGTTCGAGCGCGGCTGCCGGATTTTCGGCGCCGGCGAAAGAGTCTTCCATCGCGGAGGCGTCGGCGGCGAGGGACGCTGCGGGAGCGTCCGTCGCCGGCGGGTTCGACTCGGCAACGTTCCAGAGCCCCTCATCCTCCGTCGGAGCGGGGGATGCCGCGAGTTCCGTCGGGGCCGGGTCGGCTTCCAGGAAGAACCCGCCGTCCTCGCTCGGAGCGTTCTCGGCGACCGGCTCCTCGGAGACGCTCAACTCGGCCATCGCCACCGTGGTCGGTTCGGCGGTCGAAGGCGCCGCGGGAGCCGGATCGAACGGCATCTCGACCGTGGACGGTTCGGCCGCCATCGGGTTCAGCGCCATCGACTGCTCGGGAGCGGTCGGCTCCGTCGCGGCGAACTCCGTCGCGGCGAGTTCCGCGGGGGCGTCGTCCGGGAAGAGCGGGTCGGCCTCCGCGGGGGCGGGCGTCTCTGCCGGCGTCTCCGCGAACATCGTGGGGGCCGGCTCCGTGGCGTCCGCCGCCGGGTCGCCCCAGAGTTCGAGCGCCCCGTCATCGGCCGTCGAATCCGCCGGCGTATCGGTCTCGGCCACCATGGCGTCAGTGGACGTCACGGCTTCGACGGGCGTCTCGGCGGCCAGCGACGTCGGCTCCAGCTCGGTCGGCCACGCGTTTGCGTCGGCTGCGTCGGCGGTTTCGGTCGGCTGAAACTCGGTGGCCTCGGCCACGGCGCCGGTCGTCGGCGCCGGCTCGTCCCACATCGGCTCCTCGGCGGGCGGATCCGTCATTGCGACTGCGTTCGGATCAACGGGCGTGTCGAACGCATTCAGTTCCGCGTCGAACGGGTCGTCGCTTTCGGCGAGGGTCGTGGGCTGCTCGGCAGGCGGGGCGCCGGTCTCCAGCAGTTCGTCGGCGGGCCAATCCGCAGTGGACGTGGCCTCGGCCGTTTGAGCCGTCTCGGCGGGAACCGGGTCCATGTTCCATTCGGCGACCGCGGCGTCGCCCTGCGGGTCGCTCCAATCGTCGTCGGCCGCGGGGGTCTGGGCGATCTCCACGGACGACTCGGGCTGCGGCGCCGGCGGGTCGCCGCCGAAGCCGGCGCCGCCGTCGGGCGCCTCCGGGTCCGGACCGAAGGGATCATCGAGCGCGGCCAGGTCGCCGGTGTTCTCGCCGTCAGTCACGGTTCCGAGTCCCTCTTCCGCATCCGGCGCCAGCGGATCGGTCGCTTGCCCCCCCTCCTCGGCGCCGTTGGCGGGGCCGTGCAGGGCGGCGAGGGCGGTCAGTTGGTCGTCGTACTTGCGGTACAGGACGAACCCGAACACGCCCACGAGCACCGCGAATACCGCGACGCCGACTTTGGTTTCGTTCGCCATGACGAGTCTCCCGCGTCGTGCGGAGGGGAAAAGGGGTTCCGTGTCGTTCCGTGACGACCAGGCCCGCAACCGATGCGAGCCATGATCGAGTGAATTCAAGCCGTAATTCGCGTCGCCGCCCGCAACTTCGCGGACCGCGCCCGCGGGTTGAGGCGGACTTCGCTGGGGGTGGCGGTCGTCGGCTTCTTCGCCGTCGGCCGCCAGCCGTTCGCCTCGACGAACGCCTGTTTGACGAGGCGATCTTCGAGCGAATGGAAGGTGAGAATCGCCGCCCGGCCGCCGGGCTTCAGGACGGCGGGCAGCGCGTCGGCGAGCGTCCGCTCGACGTGGCCGAGTTCGTCGTTCACCGCGATGCGGAGCGCCTGAAAGATGCGGGTCGCCGGGTGCGAACCGGACCCGGCGGGAGCGACCTGCTCCACGAGATCAGCCAGTTCGACGGCGGTGCGGATCGGGCGCGAGGCGCGACGGCGGACGATCTCCGCAGCGATCGCGGCGGAGCGGGGGTGCTCGCCGTATTCGGTGAGGATGCGGGTGAGTTCGGTTTCGTCGTCATCGGCCAGCAGTTCGGCGGCGGGACGGCCCTGGCGGACGTCGAACCGCAGATCGAGCGGCCCGCCGCCGCGTCCGTCGCCGACCCGAAAGCCGAAGCCGCGGCTGTCGTCGGCGAGCTGATCGCTGGACAGCCCGAGATCCAGCAGGGCCGCGTCTGCGCGGTCCACGCCGGCTTCGTCGAGCGCCGCGCGGAGTTCGCTGTGGGAGGCCTGATGAACGGTCGCCCACGGAAATGATTCGAGCGCTGCGGCGGCGTGACGCAGCATCAGCGGATCGCGGTCGACGCCGATCACGCGGCCGGTCGGTCCGACCGCGGCGGCCATTTTGGCGGCGTGCCCGCCGGCTCCGACGGTGCCGTCGATCGCGATCATCCCCGGCGTGAGGGCCATCGCGGCAAGCACTTCGCGAACGAGCACCGGCCGATGCACCGGTCGCGGCGCGGGCGATGAGGGCGGCGGCGGCGGGGAAGCGGGCACGATCGCGGGGGTCTAGTGCAATTCCCCCGGCGCGCGAAGACCGGATCAAAATGAGCCTCAAGTCTGAGCCGCCGACGACCGAGCGCTCGCATGACGCCGTGAACGGGCCCTATCTTTTCTCACCCGGACGCCCCTCCCCGCCTCCCTCGCCCAAGCTCCCATGTCGACCCCGTCCGCCGCGTCGTCCGCCGCTGGGACGGACGTGAATCGAGCGCGTTACGTCCCCCCGCCCACGCCGCCGCCGAGGTGGTTGCGCATCCAATCGCCGCTGGTGCGGGGGACGGCTCGATTCGTCGCATCGACGGCGTTCCGCGGCGGGGTGCGCCTGTGGGAGCGCATCGGACGATATCCGAAGCTGCATCGCCACATGCTGAAGACGGCCAGCATGCGCGGCCTCGGGGGAGCGGGCTTCGGCGAGTACGAACCGACCGCGAGAGACGCGTTCGTCGTCACCTATCCTAAGAGCGGGACGAATCTCACCCTTCAAATCCTGCACCAGATCGCCCATCGCGGTCGGGGGGAGTTCCGGCACATCCACGATGTGGCCCCCTGGCCGGAGTCGTACGCGCTCGGTTCGGCGTCGCTCGGGGACGATCCCGGCGACGGCGCCTTTCGGGCGATTAAAACGCATCTGCCGGCGGCGGAACTCCCGATTCCGACCGAACCCGGCCCGGCTCGATGGGTCTACGTGGCCCGCGATCCGCGGGAGGTGTTCGTCAGCGCCTACCACTTCTACCGCGGGCTGGCGTTCGGACCGGCGATGCCGACTGTCGAGAGCTGGCTCGGCACCTTCCTGCGTAACGAATATCACTTCGGCAGTTGGGCGGAACACGTCGCCGGGTTCTGGGCGCTTCGGAACCGGCCGGACGTGCTGTGGCTCACGTTCCGAGAGCTGACGGGCGATCCGGCTGCCACGCTCGACAAGCTGACGGCGTTCGTCGGCGTCGATCTGCGCGACGAGGAGCGAGCGGAGACGCTCCGGCTGTCCTCACGGGATTGGATGAAGGCCCACGACGAACGCTTTCGCCCCAACATCGCGACGCCGTGGGCGGAATTGGAGGCGCCGATGGTGCGTCGCGGCGTGTCCGGGGGGAGCGAAGAACTGCTGACGCCTGATCAGCAGCAAAGCATCGCGGAGTTCTGCGAAGCGGAACTTCAGCGGTTGAATAGCGATCTGCCGTACAAGGAACTGTTCGACTCTCGATGAACCTTGCTGATGGCGTGGAGCCGCCGCATCAGGCGTTCGGCGAGATCAGCCGGGCGATCCGCGGGTCATGCAGCCCCTCCGCGACGAACGAGGCGCCGTCGAAGCTCATCGCGGCGGTGTGACGGTTCGGCACCGCGACCGTCACCGCGCCGCTGGCGACGCCCGCGGCACAGCCGGTGCCGCTGTCCTCAAACACCAGCAACGCATCGATGGGCACGGCCAGCCGCTCCGCGGCGGTGCGGTAGATCTCCGGGTGCGGCTTGCCGCGGCTGACGTCCTCCGCCCCGAGCAGCGCATCGAACCGACCCAGCAGGTCGAACTGCTCCAGCATCTCCTGCAAATAGGAGCGGCTGGAAGAGGTGCACACGGCGGTCGGCAGGCCGGACTCGGCCACCTGGTTCAGCAGCGCTTCGGCGCCGGGCATGAGGGCCAGCCGTCCCTCCGCGTGGCCGCGGAACAGCTCCTCGACCTCCTCCATCAAGCCTTCGACCGTGTCCTTCAGGCCGAGGTGCTCGATCAGCGCCGCGAACGCCTCCTCCGCCCGCTTGCCCAGCATCAGGCCGCGGACCTCCGGCGAGTGCTCGTGCCCCCGGCGGGCCAGCAGTTCGTCGCCGGCTTTCTCGAAGACGTCTTCGCTGTTCAACAGCGTTCCATCGAGATCAAAAGCGACGGCGCGGATCGACACGGGGGAGGGCGGAGAGGCGGAAGGGGGCGGGTTCGCGGCTCAAACCTATCCGCGAACCCGCGAGCCCGCGATCCGTCTCATCCCGCGGTCAGCCAACGACGGGCCGAACAGCGCTGAGCGGCGTCGAAACACCGGATTTCCCCGCCGATCAGCGGTTCGAGAATCTCGATCCGCCGCCGCAGGACGGAGGGCTCGCCGACGAGCGCGAGGCGTTGGATCTGCTGGCCGAATCGCGAGGCGAACTTCGCGGTCCGCTCCTTGGCGGCCGCGTCGAAGACGGCGGCCCCGCGGACTTCCTGCAACACGTGCGCGGAGCCGCGACGGGCCAGCGCATCCCGCAGGCGACCGGCGGTCCAGTCCGCGTGATCCCGGGCTTCCTGCGGCGTGTGACCGGCGGGGCGATCGTCGACCAGCATCTCCAGCAGAGCCGGCCCGGTGGGGAGCGAGCAGCCTTCGAGCAACGCAATCATTCAGGCATCCGTGCGAGTGAGAACCGGCCGCCTTCGTCCATGAAGGCGCGGCCGAGAACCGAACCGCCGATCGGGCGGTCGGTTCGGGGGGCGCGGGAGCTAGCAGACGCCCCGCGAGGGCGCGAAGCCCGGCTCCGGCCGATCCGTCGATTCCTGTTCAAGCGCCTCGCGACCGTCTCAAAGCGCCGCACGGGCGGCGTCCAGCAGGGCGATCCACGGTTTCACGTAGTGGCCGCTGTCGTGAAAGGTGCGGCCGCTGCACAGGTTGCCGTCGACCACGCTGGGGGCGTCGACGTAGACGCCGCCGCAGACTTCCAGATCGAACCGGCACTTCGCCACCGTCGCCATCCGGCGACCCTCGACGCAACCGGCGCGAGCGGGGATTTCGACGCCGTGGCAGACCGACAGGATCGGTTTGTTCGCTTCGAAAAAGGAGCGCGTGAGCCGGATGAGGTCGGGGTCGTCGCGGAGGTACTCCGGCGCCCGTCCGCCGGAGTAAAACACGCCGAGGTAGTCGTCCGCCTTGGCCTCCGCGAACGTCACGTTCGCGTCGATCCGGTAGCCCTCCCACTCCTTCGTGATCGTCCAGCCCTCGCGGACCTCGTGCATCACCATCTGGTAAGTACGTTTCTCCGGAGCGGCGACGACCGGCTCATAGCCGGCCTCGATCAATCGATGGTACGGGTACATCGTGTCCAGCGTCTCCGAGGCATCGCCGACGACGATCAGAACGGGCGGGCCGGGCATTGGTATCTCTGAAGTGTGCGGGACAGTCATCGTGCGGGACCGGCATCACCATCCCGAACGCCGGCGCCGGCGGCAATGCGGAGCCGCTCAGAGCGACCGGCCGTGGAGGCCTCGGGCGCCGCTGCAACCGCAACTGCGGGCCGGTCTGCGGCGGCTGGTCACGGTGGCGGTCGTTGCGAGGCGTTCCCGCCGTACTTAGGGTTCGATAAACTCCCAAGGGCCGTTTCGTTCGAAGCGAGGCATGCGTGTGTCGGACGTGACGGTCGTATTGCAGCGCATCGAAGCGGGCGACGAGGCCGCCTCCGCGGACCTGCTGCCGCTGGTCTACGCCGAGTTACGCAGGCTGGCCCGAAGTCGGATGCGATCCGAGGCCGCCGGGCACACGTTGCAGCCCACCGCGCTGGTGCACGAGGCCTATCTGCGGCTGATCGGTCCAGAAGAATCGGCGATCAGCGGCGGCTGGGACGGCCGCGGGCACTTCTTCGCCGCCGCAGCCGAAGCGATGCGACGGATCCTGATCGAAAGCGCACGCCGACGCCGAAGCTTGAAACGCGGCGGCGACCGCGATCGACGGGCACTCGGCGATCCGCCCGAGCAAGAAGAGGACATCGACCGCCTGCTCGACACCGACGCGGCGTTGCGGAAGCTGGAGTCTCAAGACCCCGACCTCGCCAAACTGGTCGAGCTACGATTCTTCGCCGGACTGACGGTGGAAGAAGTCGCGGCCGCGCTCGACCTGTCGCCGCGAACGGTGAAGCGGCGCTGGGCGTTCGCTCGGGCGTGGCTCGGCCGGGAACTCGGATCGGATTGAACCTCGGATGAGCCATCGCGCTTCAACGACGCCGCGGCCGAACGTGGCGCCGGGCCGGGCCCAGTTCGTCGACGAGATGTCGATCTTCCTGCGCGCGGTCGACATCGAATTGCCAGGGGAGCGAGCCGCGTTCCTCGCCGAGGTCTGCGGCGAGGATGCCGCGCTCCGGTCGGCGATCGCGCGACTCTTGAAGGAACACGACCGCGAGGACCATCCACTGGACCGTCCAATCGTTCGCCCCGATGAGGCGGACCGTTCCGCCGAGGAGTTCTCGGGCGAGGCCACGCTGCGGTTCGCCCCGCCGGACGTGGGGGAGACCGTCGGTCCCTACCGGCTGCGGGAGAAGATCGGGGAGGGCGGATTCGGGTTGGTGTACGTCGCCGATCAGCTCTATCCCGTTCGCCGGCGGGTCGCGTTGAAGATCATGCGCCCCGGGACGGAGACCGGGGAGACGACCGCCCGCTTCGAAGCGGAGCGGCAGGCGCTGGCCCTGATGGATCACCCCAACATCGCCCGCGTCTTCGACGCCGGCGCCACGGAGACGGGCCAGCAATACTTCGCGATGGAGCTGGTCCGTGGCGTCGCCCTCACGGCGTTCTGCGACGGCGCTCGATTGGACGTGCGGGGGCGGCTGGACCTGTTCGTCTCGATCTGCAACGCCGTCCAGCACGCCCATCAGAAGGGCGTCGTGCATCGCGATCTGAAGCCGTCCAACGTCTTGGTGACGCTGCAGGACGGCCGCCCGGTCCCGAAAGTGATCGACTTCGGCATCGTCAAAGCGGTCGGGCCGAAGCTGACCGATCAGACGATCTACACCGGCTTTCGCGCGATGGTCGGCACGCCGGCCTATATGAGTCCTGAACAGGCGGAAATGAGCAGCGAGGAGGTCGACACCCGCAGCGACGTCTACTCGCTGGGCGTCTTGCTGTACGAGTTGCTGACCGGCTCCACGCCCTTTGCGGGCGATCGTCTGCGGGAGGCCGGGCTGATTGAGTTCCGCCGCATCTTGCTCGAAGAAGAGCCGCCCCGGCCCAGTACCCGGTTCAGCACGCTGCGGATGGACTTGGCGACCACGGCGGCCGCCCATCGTCGGCTTGAACCGGCCCGATTGGCCAGCGCTTTGCGGGGGGATCTGGACTGGGTCGTGATGAAGGCCTTGGAAAAGGCTCGCGGCCGACGCTATCCAACCGCGGCGGCCCTGGGGGAAGACGTCACGCGTTACATCGAAGGGATGCCGGTCGAGGCCCGTCCGCCGTCGACGGCGTACCGGTTCTCCAAGTTCGCCCGTAGGCACAAGGCGGTCCTGGGCACCGCGACGATCGTGGCCGCGGCGTTGGTGATCGGGGCGGGCGTGAGCGTGTGGCAGGCCGCCAACGCCCGCATCGCGGAGGGGCAGGCTCGTGCCGCCGAAACTCTGGCCCGTGCGGCCGAAAGTCAGGCGCGACGCTCCGAGGCGGAGGCCGATCGCTCCCGTGACGAATTGGAGGAGTTCGTCGATCGACTCCGGCGGGCGACCGATTTGCTGGGCAAGGCCCGCGCCCTCGCCGACGCCGGGGACCGCGCGGCGGCGTTGAAGGCGCACGATCAGGCGACCGAGGCGCAGCCGCGGTACTTCCTCGTCTGGTCGGAGCGAGGTTTGTTCTTCGCCCGCCTCGGCCTGTGGGACCGGGCCGCCGCCGACTTCGCCCGCGCCCGTGATCTCGGCGCTCCCGCGACGGGGGCGGAATTTCTCGGCGTGCCGCAGCTCTTCATCTACACCAATCGCAGCACGGAATACCGGGAGGTCGCCCGCGCGATGGCGGCCGCGGAGGGACGCTATGAACAAACGGAACTGCGGGGGCGTTTGGCCGGTCCGCTGTCCCGGTCCGAAGCGGCGCGACTCGCCGTCGCCGCCGAACGGCTGATCGAAGACGACCGCAGCGAAGACGACCGCAGCGACGCCGGCCCGGAGAGTTTCGACCGCCGAGGACGCATCCCCGACGGCGTGAAACGGTACATCGCGGGCTGGGCCTATCTCCGAGCCGGCGAACCGGATCGGGCGATCGTGCGGCTCGAACAGGCCGCGGCCGATCGACGCTGGTACGGCTACGGGATCGTTTCGCCCCTGTTGGCCCTCGCGTACGCCGAGGCCGGGCGGCCCCAAGCGGCGGCGGAGGCCTTCGAGGTCGCGGAACGCACGCTGGACGGCTACCTCGCCGACGCCGCGGAGCGGGCCGAAGGCGTCCCGCCGATGCCTTGGTTCGATTGGGTCGAGTTCCTGCTGTTCCACCGCACGGCGGTCGCCCGCTTCGGGAGCGACCGGGACGATCTCGAGGAGCGGCTCGAAGCATTGCGACGCCGCACGCTCGACGGACTCGAATAGCCGCTGCGAGCGATCTGACGGCCCCCGTCGTCCGTCCGTCCTCAAGAGTCCGCCGCAAACGGTCCGTTCCCCGGCGGGACCGGCCGTGGTCCTCCCCGTAGCGGGGCGATCACCGGTGTTAAAAATGACCCAGTCGATCCATCGATCACGCCCAGATTCCCCCGAAAGGAGTTCGCCGTGCCGACTGTCTTCGCCGAACCGTCCACCGCCGCTGCCGGCCACGCCGTCGCCGATGGATCTGCCGAGAATGTCATCGAGGTGACGCTGACCGGCAAGCTAGCCGCCGCAGATTACGAAGCGTTCGTGCCTCGCATCGAGCCCTTGCTGCAGCAGCACGATAAGGTCCGCATGGTAGTGATCTTGGACGATTTCCACGGCTGGAGCGTCGGGGCCCTCTGGGAGGACGTGAAGTTCGATTTGAAACACTTCGCCGACATCGATCGCCTGGCGATCGTCGGCGACGCGACTTGGGAGAAGGGGATGTCCGTCTTCTGCAAGCCGTTCACGACCGCCAAGGTTCAATACTTCGATCTCTCGAAGGTGGATGCCGCACGGGCCTGGGTGCGGGAGAACTGAACCTCACAGCGTCCGAGGCGCGTTCAGCTTTCGGCGTCGTTTCGCTGCTTCGGGCTGCGTTTGTTGAGCCACAGTCGAAGGTAGGCGGCGAGTCGTTTGCCGACGGCGCGTTCGTCGCCGGCGATGGCGTCCGCGCCCGCCTTGAGAAAGTCGTCCCGATTGAGTTCGTAGCGGGCTCGGACGATCACGTGCGCCTGCGGAGCGTTGGCTCGGAATCGCTCGACGACGCTCAACGCGGCCCGCGGGTGCGGGACGGTGACGACCACCGCGGCGCATTCCCGCAGCCGGGCGTGGTCGAAGACCTCCGTGCGCGTCGCGTCGCCGACATCGGCTTGCAGGCCGAGACGACGGGCGTCTCGCACGGCATCCGGATTCATGTCGACCACGATCGTCCGCACGCCGCGGTCGCGGAGCGTCTCGGCGGCCATCCGGCCGGCCGGCCCGAAGCCGATCACGGCGACCTCGGGCGGCAGGCGTACGGTGGAATCCTCTTCCATCTGCGGCCCGGCCTCGCCGAGGAGACGGGACACGGCGACCCCGAACCGCGGCGCCAGCGGCACGAGGAACGCGGTCAGGAAGAATGAGGCGATCGCCGTGGAGACCACCAGCGAATACAGCTCTTCGGAGACGACCCCGCCCTCGCGACCGACGCTGCCGAGCACGAACGCGAACTCGCCCACCTGCGCCAGCGCCAGGCCCGTGGCCGCGGCCGAGCGCCGCGATCGCCCCAGCGCCCGAAACACCGCCCAAACGACCAGCAGTTTGCCGAGCGTCACCGCCGTCAGAACCGCGGCGACGATGTACCAGTTTTTGATGATCCAAAGCGGGTCGGCGACCATCCCGGCCGCCCCGAAGAACAGCGTGAGCAGGATGACCTGCAACGGCGAGATATCCGCACGGATTTGCGTGGCGAACTCCGAGCTGCCGAGCATCATCCCCGCGACGAACGCCCCCAGCGCCGGGGAGATCCCCGCCGCATGCGCCGCCCACGCCGACCCCAGCCCGGCGACGGCCGCGAACGCGACGGTCAGTTCGCGGTTCCGCCGCAACGTGAGCGTGCCCAGCGCCCACACCGCGGCCCGCGTGAGCAGGAACAGCCCGACCGTCAGCCCAGCGGCCACCAAGACCAGCCTCCCGACCTCCGCAGCGATCTCGCCCGGCGATCCGCCGCCGCCCAGCACCGTCATCAGCAGCGCCAGCGGCACGACGGCCACATCCTGCGTCAGCAACACGCCCAGAGAGTCCCGGCCGTGAGGCGCTTCGATCTCGCTGCGTTCCATCAGGATGCGCAGCACCACCGCGGTACTGCTGGGGGCGACCATCACCCCGAAGGCGATCGCGCCCGCGACCGTGGGACTGAAGAACCACGCCGCCCCCGCCATGACGACGATGGTCAACCCGACCTGCAGCGCTCCGCCCAACAGCGGCTTCGGCCCCAGCTTCCGCAGGCGGGCGACGGAGAACTCCAGGCCGAGGCTGAATAGCAGCAGCGCGACGCCCAACTCGGCGACCGCTTCGATCTCGTGCTCCGTCGCCACGACGCCGAAGCTTCCCGGCCCGCCGAGAACCATCCCCGCCAGCAGATAGCCCACGATCGGGCTTTGTCCGAATCGGGCGAACAACCCGCCGACCAACAGCGCGCCTCCCAGGAGGACGACCACGTCACGCAGGACCAACCACAAATCCACGGGCGGCTTTCAGGGGAAACGAATCGGAGCAGACGGCGGGCGTGGGGGAGGTCTAGCGCCGAACGCCGACGCCGGCGAGTCCCACGGCGCCGCCCCGCCGCCCCCCGTTCAAAGAAAGCCAGGAGAGACACGAGCGCGACGCCTCGATCCACCGGCGCTAGCCCGTCGGGGCAGGGAAGAGTAACGCGGTTTGCGGGCACTTCCGTTGGCGCGAAACGACGAAACGACCGCGGCCCTCGAACGATTCGAGAGCCGCGGTCGTCGGATCTGTGTGCTGTTCTGTGTGCTGTGAGGAGGCAGCGTGCCTGCTGGTTCCTAATGTCCGGCGCCGTGGTAGTCGTAATGCCCCGGGATCACGTCCAGGTGATCGCCGTGCCGGACCACCTCGGGAGCGTGGAAGTCATAGTGGCCAGCGTGGCCAGCCGCGGGCGTATGAACGTCCCGTCCATAGCTGCGGCCGTATCCGAATCCCGTCAGAGAATCCCCGCGGGAACGATAGGAGCGACGATCGAACCGAGACCTGGCTCCGCAGTGCGAGTCGAGACGGTCGTTGTATCGATTCCCGTACCGGCTGTTGCCGAACCCGAAGTTTTGAGTTGAATCGAACCGGGAGTCGTACCTCGACTGCGGTGCATACGAGGAGCCGCGTCCGGGCGAGTCGTAACCGTTGCCGTAGTGACCGTTGCCGTAGTAGCCGTCGCTGTAAGAGGCCGCATTGCCGCCCAGCGAGAGCCGGAACGAGACCGACGAACGATCGCCCGCGTCAGCGACGCCGGAGCCGGAGGCGATCAAGGCGGCCGTGGTCACAGCGGAAAGGGAGAGACGCCACATCGTTGCGATCCTGCGACAGAGGGAAGGGGTTGCCCTCAATCACGATGCACTCACCGTGCCGAACTTCGGGCGCGAAGAATCGGCTATTCTCCAAGGGATTCGTGGCGATCGCATGTGGCCGACACGCGAAGGGTGTCATCGGATCGACGTCAGTCTTCCGGGGTGTCAGTAGCGACCTGGCAACAAAAAACCCGCCCCGGCGAACCGGGGCGGGTCAGTGGAGGCGGGGGGAATTGAACCCCCAAGTGGAACTGACGTAACCCGTTCACCGGTCGAGACTTCCGTGTCCGGCGGAGGGGCGTGCGCTGCGAATACGCTGCAGACGAGCGGCGTCAATCGGCCCGAATTGTCGTCGGCTGACCCGCGGCTGGCGGTGGTGGCGGCGGCTTGGGACTCGCTCCCGGAACCGATCCGGGCCGCGATCGGCACGCTGGTGGATTCCGCCGGCGGCTCGGGACCGCCGCCCGTGGATGGAGGCGGGTGAATTGAACCCGCCGGTCAGTCGCCGACGCCGCTGTCCAGCCGCAACTGGACCTCTTCCATCGCCTGCCGCAACGCCTCGGCGACCTCGTCCAGCGTGCCGGACCGGCCGCGGCTGACCGTCACCCGCCAGCCGTCCTCCGTCTGGAACCGCTGCCGGGTGCCCCGCGGCTTCGCCGGGCCGGACTGTCGACGGACGGCTTCGGCCGCCTGCTCGTGCGTGACGCCCCCGCCGTCGGCGTTCGCCGCCGACCGCTGGGCGTCTTCGCCGTCAAGCTTCGACAACTCGTAGCCCGCGCGGGCGGAGAGTTCGCCGGCCTCCACGCGGCGGCGCAGGTCTTCGGGCAGTTTCAGCAGGGCCAGGGCGCGGGAGACCCGGGACGGGTTTACCCGGAGCCGACGGGCCAGTTCCCGCGTGCCCCAGCCGTTGGCGGCCATCAGTTCCTCGAACGACCGGGCCTCCTCGACCGGTTTCAGGTCGCTCCGCAGCATGTTCTCGACCAGCTGCTCCTCCAAAATCTCCGTGCGGCTCAGTCCGTCGTCATGGAAGTAGCAGTCGATCTCCGGCAGCCCGGCGGCGCGGGTCGCCCGCCAGCGGCGTTCCCCGCTGATCAGCATCCAGGCCCCGGCCGGCTCCGACCACCGCACCCGCACGGGCGCGAGCTGTCCGCGGTCCTTGAGGCTCTCGGCGAGCCGTTCAAGCTCGTCGGGGTCGAACTCGGTCCGCGGCTGCTCCGGGTCGGGGACTACGCGGTCCACCGCCACCCGCCCGAACTTCCGGTTCGGCCGTCGGCCCACGTCCCGCAGGGACGCCACCGGCGACAGTCTCGGGGCGGTGTTGCCACTGGCAACACCCTCCTCCCGCACGCCGACCGACTCCCGCAGGTGCCCGCCGATTTCCCCCAACACGTTCCTCGTGGACGCCGCCTTGCTCATGCTCCCCCCGCCGCCCGCCGCGGCTGCTTGGACGCCAGCCGGGCGTCGATTTCTCTCATCAGTTCTCGCGTAGCCTCGGCCGCCTTGCTGTGCGGCTCGTGGAACTCGACCGGCCGCCGGCGGGCGAGCGCGACCTTGAACGCGCTCGCCTCGGGAACCGTGGTGTCCAGCACCAACTCGCCGTAGGCGGCCCGCAGTTCCTTCTCGTAGCTCCGGTGGATCAGCAGCCGGGAGTCCACCCGCGTCAGCAGGTGACCCAGCCGGCGCAGCGACGGGTTCAGCGTCCGCGCCTCCCCGACGGCGGCGTGGACCGCTCTGATTCCCTGGGTACCAAAATCCTCCGGCGGGACCGGGATCAGCACCCGGTCGGACGCGACCATCGCTGTCCAGCTACAGGTGTAGAGGTTCGGCGGGCAGTCGATCAGCACCACGTCGTAGGCCGGCAGCTCGTCCAGCAGTTCGCGGACGGCGTATTGCAGATCGCCGCCGGTCTCCGGCTCCGGCTTGTTGTGCCGGGCCAGGTGGTGATTGGCGGGGACCACGTCGATGCCCTCGAACTCCGTCCGCAACGCCAGCCGCGAGCGGTCGGCGAAGCCGAAACGCTCGTCGAACAACACCGCCAGCGTCCGCTCCGGCGGCAGGCTCTCGACCAGCCCCGGGCCGAAGAACCCCTGGCTGGTGGACCCCTGCGGGTCCGCGTCCACCAGCAGCACCCGCCGGCCGTCGGCGGCCAAGGCTCCGGCCAGGTGGAAGCCCGTGCTGCTCTTGCCGCACCCGCCCTTCTGGTTGATTAGGCAGAGGACCGTCACCGGACCCCCGCGTCTGCCGCGGGTGTTGCCAGTGGCAACACCTCGATACTCGTTCGCTCGTTCATGCCCCCGACGCTGTCACGACCCGCAAAGATCCGTCAACGAGTTTTCGCCCTCGGCCCCTGCGAAAACAGGCGTTGCGCGTCCGGGCCGGTACTGCCAGAGTCGGTTCTAACTTTAAGCGGGTTGAAGCGGGGCCGACGTTCGGCCCCGTCTCCTACCGTGAAACGAAACACGAAAGCACCGTGAGGCGAAACACAGTTCTATCGTGCGCCGGACTGAGGATCACCATGAAATGAAACACGAAACGCCGTGAAACGAAACACGCCAGACGCCCCCAAGCCCCCGGCATCGTTCGGTTTTCCGCCGACCGTAAGTACCTATTCTGTGTACCTCAAGACAACATCCGTGGTGGTCTTTTGAGGGGAGCGGCGGAGAGCGAAGCGAACGCGGCAGCCGGCTGGTACGACGAACTGAACCTCGCGGAGTTCGGCCTGGCGTCCGCGGGCGAGCGTCGCCTGGACGGGAAGAAGACCGTGATCTTCGAGGACACCGTCTGGGATAAAGAAGCTCGAAAACGACTGCCGCGGAAGCTGGCGATCTCCGGCAGCGACCTCTACGGCCTGCCGACCGCGAAGGACGACGACGTGCTGCTGGCCTGCGTGCAGCTGTCGGCGGCCGGCGGATTCGCTGACCGGGATGTCCAGTTCAGCCGCTACGAACTGCTGAAGCTCCTCCGCTGGGAGGACTCCACGCGGAACTACCGCCGGCTCTCGAAGTCGCTCCGCCGCTGGGCGGGGCTGACGGTCTACTCCAGCCGGGCCTTCTACGATCACCGGCGCAAGTCGTGGGTGAACCGCGACTTCGGCGTCATCGACAACTTGATCGTCTACGAGCGGGAGGCGTCCGAAGGCGCGGCCGCTCCCCAGTCCTCTCGGTTCACCTGGAACCAAGTGTTCTTCGACAGCTTTCAGGCCGGCTACCTCAAGCGGCTGGACTGGGATCTCTATTGCCGGCTGCAAAGTCCGGTGGCGAAGCGGCTGTATCGGTTCCTGGACAAGCGGTTCTACCGAGGAGGCAAGGTGGAGGCGGACCTACGCACGCTCTCCGAGCGAACCGTGCGGCTGTCGGCGTCGAACCACACCGGCCAGCACAAGCGGCAACTGCTCGTCGGCATCGCCGAACTGGAACGGGAGTGGGAACTGAAACCCACGGCGCCCGCCGAGCGGTTCCGTAGAGAAGCCCGCGGGAAGTGGACGGTCGTGTTCGAGCGGAAGCGGCGGTCGTCGTCCAAAAGTGTTGCTACTGACAACGCCCTCACCGGTGCGGCCGCGGACCTCGCGGCGGCGGGCGTCTCGGCGACGATGGCTGCACGGCTGGCGAAAGTCGCCGACGAACGCACCGTGCGGACGATGCTGGCCTTGTTTGAGCACTACCGGCAGACGGGCAAGCGGCGGGACGCGGGGTTCCTGGTGAACTGCGTCCGCGACCCGGCGGGCGTGCGGTTCCCGCCGAACTTCGTCGAGCCAAAGGCCGCCGCACCGCGGACGCCGCCGGACGACCGCTCAAAATCCCGTATTCGTCCCCTGCGGGATTCTCCGGGCGGACCGGGGGCAAAGGCGCCGCCGGCGAAAAGCGTCGCACAGCGGGCGTTCTCCGCCTTCTGGGACGGACTCGACGGGCTCGAACGCGCGGCGTTCGAGCGGGAGGCCGCCGCCGCGTGCGGCCCGCTGCTGCGGGACGGGCTGGAACGGACGCGGACCGGCGGGGGGGCCGCTTTCGAGGCATACCGAAAGCTGGTACTGCGTGAGCATTACCAACGCATCCGCGGCGGACCGGCCGACGCGGACTGAACGGGAGACGGAACGATGTACGAACTGAAGCTGAAAAGCGGGGACATGGAGTGGGAGCCGCTGGACTTCGCGGGGATGGCGGTCAAGCCGCTCCGCGTCGATCCCGAGACGTGGGCGATGACGGTCCTCACCCGCATGGGGCCGGGGACCGAGATCCCGGCCCACCGGCACTCGGCGGCCGACGAGACGGCCTTCGTCGTGGAGGGGGACTTCGTGGAGGACGGCGAGAGGTTCGGCCCGGGGGCCTGCTTCCACGGGGCGGCGGGGAGCGTCCACGGCCCGCACCGCAGCGCGGGCGGCTGCGTGCTGCTCATGCACTTCACCGCGAAGCTGGACTTCCTGCCCGTCGACTGACCGCCCGCCGTCAGACCGAGAGCAGCCGCCGCGTCACGTCCCGCCGGGTTCTTTCCTCCCAACCGCCCCGCGGGACGGAGAGCCGGACGGAGCCGCCGTCGTAGGCGGTGACGGCCAGGCCCGCGGCGGCGAAGCGGCGGCCGGGAGG
>NZ_WTPX01000056.1 GCF_013036045.1 Alienimonas chondri | reverse complement strand
CTCCCCTGCCCCGCGATCAATTCCCCCCCGGGACCGAGGCGTGCGACCACTGCACCGCCCGGTGCTGTCGGTACTTCGCGCTGCCGATCGAAACGCCGACGACCCATCGGCAGTTCGACTTCATGCGGTGGTACATGGTGCATGGGAACTGCTCGATCTTCGTGGAGGACGACGACTGGTTTCTGACCGTCTTCGGCGACTGCGAACACCTCCTCCCCGACCACCGCTGCGGCATTTACGAGACGCGCCCGGACATCTGCCGGTCCTACTCGAACGAATCCTGCGAGTACGATGGCGACGGACGCCACGAGCGTCTGTTTGAATGCGCGGAGCAACTCGCTGAGTACGCCGAAGCGGTTCTGCCGCCGTCCGAACGGGCGAAGGCCCGCCCCGCCAAAAGCGCCCCGAACCCGCCGGCGCTGCTGCCGGTCCTGTCCTCCGTCCATTAACCTCAACCCGGGGAGCGCGTCGCCCATCGGCGACGACGAACCGGGTTCCTGCTCCAGCGATTAGCGCCCTGTCCCGCGACCTGATCAAACCGCAGACCCTCCGCGGCTTCCGCGATCTGCTGCCCCCCGCTGCCGCGCTGCGGGAAGCGGTGACGGCTCATGCGAAGGAGGTGTTCCGCAGCTACGGCATCGGCCCGATCGATACGCCGGCGCTCGAATATGCGGAGATCCTGCTCGGCAAGGGCGGCGACGAAACGGACAAGCAGACGTTCCGCTTCACCGACCAGGGCGGTCGCGACGTGGCGATGCGGTTCGATCTGACGGTCCCCTTCGCCCGCTTCGCCGCCCAGCACGTCGGCGCCTTGGGCACGCCGTTTAAGCGGTATCACATCGCCCCCGTCTGGCGTGGCGAGCGGCCGCAGAAAGGCCGCTACCGCGAGTTCGTGCAGTGCGACTTCGACACGATCGGCGCCACCGGCGTCGCCGCGGACGCGGAGACCGTCTGTGTGATTCACGATCTGGTCTCGCGGATCTCCCGGCAGGTCGAACCCTCCTGCGGCGAGTTTACGATTCGCCTGAACCACCGCGGCGTGCTGAACGGCCTGCTGGACACGCTCGGACTGCGGGAGCGGGCGACGGACGTGCTGCGGACGCTCGACAAGCTGCCGAAGGTCGGGGCGGACGCGGTGCGGGCCGAATTGATCGCCCTGCCGGAGGCTGGTGAGGAGGCCGCCGCCAAGCTGTTGGAGTTCGCCGTCCTCTCCGGCGACGCGGCGGAGACGTTCGCCGCCGCCCGGCCATTGCTCGGCGGCAGCGAGATGGGACTCGCCGCGCTGGACCGGCTGGCGACTGTCGTTCAGTTGGCCGTCGACGGGGGGTGCGAGCCGTCTCGGTTGGTCGCAGATCTCTCGATCGCCCGGGGTCTCGACTACTACACCGGGGTGATTTTCGAGACGTTTCTGACGGACGACCCGAAGCTGGGCAGCGTGTGCAGCGGCGGGCGGTACGACGACTTGGCCGGGCTGTACACAAAGCAATCCCTGCCCGGCGTGGGGGCGAGCCTGGGCGTGGATCGACTGCTCGCTCACTTGGAGGAGAAGGCGGGCGACGCCGGCGCCCGGCCGAACGATCCACGGGCCGTCTTCGTTCCGCTGCTGAGCGAAGAGCGCCTGCCGGAGGTGTTCGCGCTGGCGAACGATCTGCGGACAGCAGGATTCCTCGTCACCGTCGCCCCCGAGACACGCGGTCTGGGCAAGCATCTCAAGTGGGTGACCGGTCGCGGATTCGGCGTGGCGGCGATCATCGGCGACGACGAAGCCGCCGCCAGCACGGTGACCTTCAAGGATCTCGCCGAGCGGGAGCAATGGACCGTCGCCCGCGCCAAGGCCGCCGAACGGTTGTCCGAATGGCGGTCCGAGAAAACCTGAACGACGAACCGGCCCCCTGACCCCGGAGACTGCGGTGGCGATTCGCTCGAACCACTACGACGCCGCCTTTGAGCAGTACCTCCGCGGTCGACGGGTACCGTACGTCGCGGTGGACGAACAGCGGCGGGCGTTGGCCGCGGACGCCTCGCTGAAGTCCTTCGACTTCATCGTCTCCCGCCCCGGCGGCGGATCGTGGCTGGTGGACGTGAAAGGCCGCCGGTTCCCGACGGCCGGCGGCGGGCGATGGGAGAGTTGGGCGACGGCCGAAGACGTCGAGTGCCTGTTGAAATGGGAGACCGCGTTCGGCCAGGGCAGCCGATCGGTGTTGGCGTTCGCCTATGACCTCGCGGAGGGGGAGACGGCGGGGTACGACGAGCCGCTAGTCTGGGGCGATCGGCGGTATGCGTTCTTCGCGGTGACGGCCGCGGATTACGCCACGGCGATGACCAGTCGCAGCGAATCCTGGGCGACGGTGCACCTGCCGCGGGCCGATTTCGAGCGGCTGCGGGTGCCGTTCGACGACTTGTTGTAGGATGTCGCCGTTCCGCCCGAGAGGCGCCCCGCCCGAACCCGTCGCGCCGATGCTCGCTCTCCTCCCGCCGCTCGCCCAAGTTGCCGGCCGGAACCTGATCCTCGAGGGGCTGGTCGTCTGCGTGATGATCGGTGCCGCCCTGTTCGCGGTGGGCCGTGCCAGTCGTCGGGGGTGAGTCAGTTCGAGGCGGATGGCCGGCGGTCGTCGTGACGGGGCTGGGGTTCGGCGTCGGTCGAGACGTGGACCCGTGGGCGAACCTGCTGGACGGTCGTTCGGAGGTGCAGGCTGTCGATCTGCCCCTGCTGGGCAAGCCCGCTGCGGGGGCCTCGCCGCGATTTGCGAACCCCGAGTTGTCCGGTTCGGCCGCGATGATGGCCTCGGCGGTGGACCGTGCGCAGAGAGATTCTCTCGGACCGCTAACCGAGCCTTGGGATCCTGAGCGATGCCGCGGCAGGTTTGAGGACGAACGGTGCGGTTGGGTGCTTGGCGTCAGCAAGTCCGACCCCGCCGGGTGGTGCGACGACGCCTCGACCGACTGGATGTTCCCCGGCCTCTCGATTCAACCGCCGGCAGAGCCTCGGGGGCCGCGGATTACTCCGGTCGCGGCCTGTGCCACGGGGGTCGTCGCGGTGATCCGCGGCGTGGAATTGATCCAACGCGGCCTCTGCGACCGCGTCGTGTGCGGGGCGGCGGACGCTTCGCTGCATCCGCTCGTGCTGGCCAGCTTCGCCCGGCTTGGCGTGCTGGCGAAGCCGGGCGGCGATCCTGCGACCTGCGTGCGGCCGTTCGACGTGGGCCGGAACGGCTTCGCGATTGGAGAGGGCGCCGCCGCGTTCGTATTGGAACGGGCCGACCTCGTTTCACCTGGAACCTCCTACGCCACGATGACCGGGTCGGCGATCGCTTCCGCGGCGGTCAAACTGACGGACGTCGACTCCACGGGCGACCCGGTGCGTCGGGTGCTGAGGGAATGCACCGCGGGCGTTCCGCCGGATCTGCTGGGACTGCACGGGACCGCCACCCGGGCGAACGACCCCGCCGAAGCGGCCGGCGTGCGAACGGCGTTCCAGAATGGCGCCGCGATCGCCGCCTTCGCCAGCAAGGGGGCGACCGGGCATCAGTTGGGGGCGGCCGGAGCGATGGAACTGGCCTTCACGCTGCTCGCCCTGCGGGACGGGATCGTCCCGCCGACGGTCAATCTGCGACAGCAGGATCCGGCCTGCGGATTAAACCTCTCCCCGGATGTCCGGCGGGCATCGCTGCAGACCGCGGCGAAGGTGTCGCTCGGCTTTGGCGGGACGGTCGCCGGTGTGGCGCTCCGGCGAGGCGATCGACTGCCGTCCCCGTCTTTCGCGACGACTGAGTAAAGGGTCTCGCTAGCGGATCGTAAATCCGACTGAGAGACGCCTTTTCGCGCGAGCCGCTAAGCGAGCCGCAGAATCGTTCGGGCTGCTCCACAGGGTGCGCAGCTCTTCGGCGCATTGGAAGTACGCGTCGATGACCTCCGGATCCCACTGTTCTCCGCGGCCGTCTTTGAAGATTGATTCGATTCGCTCCAGCGGCATGCCGTCACGATATGGCCGATTGCTGCCCATGGCGTCGTAAGCGTCGGCGACCGCCATAATTCGGGCCATCTCCGGGATGCCCGAACCAGCCAGGTTGTCCGGGTAGCCGGACCCGTCGAAGTTCTCGTGGTGGTGGCGGACGCCGGGGAGGATCTCGTTCAAACCGCTGATGCCCGCGAGGATCTCGTAGCCGATCACGGGGTGCTGGCGGATCTGCGCGAACTCCTCCTCGGTCAGCTTGCCGGGCTTCCGGAGGATGCCGTCGTCGATGCCGACCTTGCCGATATCGTGCAGCAATCCTGAGAGGTAGATATTATCCAAGTCGGCCGGGCGGAGATCCAGCTGACGGCCGAGACGGTGCGCGACGACGGCGACCCGCTCGCTGTGGCCGCGGGTGTAGGGGTCGCGGGCGTCGAGGGTTTGGACCAGGCCGAGTACGAACTCCAGCATCATCTGCTCTTTCTCGCGAAAGAGCGCTTGGTTCCCGAGGTGCGTCGCCAGCATCGCCGCCACGACCTGAAGCAAGCTGCCTTCCACCGAACCGAGTTCGGCGCCGCCCTCTGCGTTGCCGCAGATGATCCAGCCGAAGTGCATCTGCCCCTGTCGCACCGGGGCGAGGGCGATGGACGTGGCGCCCCGTAACGGCAGGGAGGAGCCATTCAGCAGCAACGGCTTCGACCAGTCGTGATCCGCAGCCGCGTTCACGAGCTGCTCGATGCGGAGCTGGTCGAAGAGAGGCTTCCCATCCGACTGAAGTGCGTCACCGCCCAGGCCGCTCAGCAGCACGGCGGCCGCGTCGACGTCGGTGGAGCACCGGGTCTGCGAGACGCATTCGTGAGCAAACGCCGCGGGATCCTGGGTGACCTGCATCAGCCCGGTCAGCCGGTGATACAGGGCGATTTCTTCATAGCACTGGCTCAGTTGCTCCGTGACCTCCTGAAGCGCCGCCTCGCGCCCTTCCGACCGAGATTGCTCCGCCGCAAGCGCCCCGCTGAGAGACAGGAATCGAGAAACGGCCGCGGCCGGGGCGATGGAGGAACTCGCGTCGATCGGCAGGAGTCCGGCGGCCGCCGCTTCCGGCCCCGTTTCCGGCAACGGAAAGTTGACGCCCAACACTCCGGGGGCGACCTCTTGAACGGACAGCGCTCGGGGGACGCCGGCCTCCGTCAGGTGCGGGACGAGGTTCAGGCCCGTCCGCGTCGCATGGGCGGACAGGGCGGAAGCGACATCCGGAGGGATATTCCTCCGCTGGCGAATGGGGGGGGGAGCGGGATCAAGAACCGGCATTTGAATTTCACCGAGAACCGGCGTGAGAAACGAACCCATGAGCCTGCCGGAGGAATCAAGGAGCCGACCGGACCGTTCGGTCCCGAAACCAGTATTTGAACCGCTGCTCTCGTTGATTCTTCCGGTAGCAACGCCTGTGGGGCCGTATTGGCGATCAACGCCCGCGGGGCCGCCATGGCTGTGGCGACCGATCAGGACCCCGCCGGCCCTTGTCTGAGCCGGGCCGCGGCTCTCGTGAGAGTCCGTCGCTCCGCTGCGGTGAGCGCCCGCTCGCCCTCGGCCGAGATTTTGCGGAGCAGACGATCGACCTCCAGCGCTTCGCGGCGCTGCTCGTCGCGTTCCCGCTCGCGGCGGGCCTCTTCCCGCTGGCGGCGCCAATCGGCCAACGATCCCGGCGCTGCCGCCGCCTGCTCGTAAGCAGCCGTCTCAAATTCGTCCTGGCCGCTCGCGGCGGACGACTCGTCCGTTTCGTCGCGTTCGAGGCTCGTGTATCCCGCGGAGAAATCGTAGCCGAGGAACGTATCGTTCTCGCGGGGACGGGGAGCCGGCCTGGGCCGCTGGCGACGTTCCCGGGCGGCGAGCATGACGGCGGCGGCGGCGGCGGCGACCCAGGCGGACCCGATCGCCACCGCCAGGAAGAGCCACAGCACGCCGATCAGGTGGGTCAGCCCCGCCGCTGCCAGATCCGCCGCGTGAGGTCCGGAGCGATCGGCCCAAAAATCTCGCACCGCTCGCCCGGATGCCAGCGGCCAGGCGGGCAGCAGGTTCGCGCCGGTCACGACCGCCGCGGACAGCAGGAACGCCGCCGCGATCGTCGGTTCCGGCTCCAACGCGACCGGGGCGCCGAGGGAGCGCACGACGCCCCAGAGCGCCCCGCACACGACGAGACCCGACGCCGGCACGCAGAGATGAACCCAAGGCGGCCGCGTCGGCGTGGCCTCCGGCGATTCCAATCCGCCCAACGGCCAAAGCAACAGGTCTCGCACCGGCGCCCCGAGGCGGGCCGAGACGACGCAGCGGACGGCCTCCGTACAAGCCGCGGCGAGCAAAAGACCGACGGCCACGGCCGACCCGACCGCCAAATCGCTCGTGCGAATCGCCGCGGCGATTCCCGCCAGCGGTACCAGAACCGACACCCGGACCGTCGTCCCGCCCCACCGACCGGCGGGGATCGTCCAGCGGAGAAGGCCGTCGCGAAATCCCATCGGCGGGCCGATCGGGACAGAGGAGTGGGAACCCGACGAGTAGTTTACGCCGCGGCGCGGGGCCGCTCAAACTGAAGTCCGGCCCGCGGCGAGGAACCGGGGTTCCACCATCAGGAGAACCGCCTGATTCGGGGTGGAACGATCGGAACGGACGCCGGTACGATCGCTGATTCGTCCCCCCGCACCGGTCGCGCATGTCCCGCTCTCCCCGCCCGTCCCGGCTCGTTCCGGGTCTCCTCGCCCTCCTGCTGTGCTCGGCCTCCGCGTCGGCACAGGACGGGAAGGTCGAACCGCCACAGGTGCTGTTCGAATCGGCCGGCGGCGCCCGGGTCCTCGGAGACTTCACCCAGGCGATCGATCTCGCCGGCGAGGCCGGCGCGTCGCAGAAGCAGGGGCTGCTCGACCTGCTGGAGGGCTTCCTGGTCGGCGTCGATCCGGAGGCGCCGGTTCGCGTCGAACCGCTGACGAAGACCAGCCCGACGCGGTATCGCATTTTCGTGCCGGTTTCGGACCGCCGAAAGTGGCAGCAGGACAACCTGAATTACGCCAGCGGGATTCCGTCGCGGGAGATCGCGGGGCAGAAGGACCGCTACAAGCTCGGCTTCGTCCGCAACGCCGCCTTCGACGGCTACATGGAATACTACCCCTCCGAGAGCGGACCGGAGTACGCGGTCATCGTCGAGCAGCCGGAGGATCTGCCCCAGTCGGGCACGACGTTGAAGATCGGCGCCCTGTTGAATGCCGATCAGGACGCCGCGTTCCTTTTGCGGAACAAGGTCGGCGGCGAAGACGCCGTGGCGCGACGCTGGGAGCGGGTCGAGGAAGCGGAGAAGGAACTGCTTTCGACGCTGCAAATCAAAGCCGACGAGACGCCCGAAGAGTTTGATCTGCGGAAGACCGGCGCCGGCATGCAGATTTCGGCGATCGGCCGGTTCTACGCGGAGGCGTCCGTGATCTTTGCCGGCGGCAGCGTGCCGGACGGCGGGATCGGCGCGGTGTCCACGATCGTGTTTCAGCCGCTCCCCGGGACGGAATCAGCGGAGGCCTTGGCTCAGATCGGCGAGCGGCCCGCGCGATTCGCCGGGGTTCCCTTCAATGAAGAGGCGAATTTCTGCGGCCAAACTCGGTTCCCTGTGACGACCAGCGAACAGGCTCGCATGAAAAGCCTGTTCGAGAAGATGCAGGCGTTGCTGAACGCCCGCACGAAAGCCGCGAACCTGCCGGAGGCTCAGGAGACGGCCCGATTGGAAGCCTTCCAACGGATGTTTGATCTGGCGAACGGGGTCACCTCCGAAGGCCTCGTCGAAGCGATCGTCGAGACGGTCACGGTGGACGGGAAGCGTCGGGTCGTCGGCGCGGTCGGCCTCCCCGAGGGATCCGACGTGAAGCCGGCGCTGGAAGCGTTCGTCGCCTCCCGCGAAGGCCGGTCGGCGGAATACGGCGTCGCGGAGGTGGCAGGCGTGAGTCTCCATCGCTTGACGCTGGACGACACGTTCGCCGGGTACGTCGAGGATCTGATCGGCACGAGGGAGATCTGGATCGGCACGGCCTCGAACGCCCTCTGGTACGCCGCCGGACCGGGCGCCCGCGAGGAACTGGAATCGCAGGTGACCGCCGCCGCCGCGGGCGGCGAGGCGAGCGACGAGTTCCTGCGGATGACCGCGGCCCCCGCCGGCGCCGCCAAGCTTTTGGAGAAGGTGGAGGGCGGGGAGTACCCGGAGTACCGCGCGATCGCTCGGGAGGTGCTTGCCGCGTGCAACGGGCGGATCACCGCGACGCTGCGGAAGGATGAGGCCGGGTATGTCCGCGGTCGGGCGATCGCCCCGCGGTGCCTGCTGATCCTAATGGGCCGCCTGATCGCGGAGATCTCCGAACGCGAGAAACTCGCCGGATGAGTGTCGCCCCGCCGGCCGCTGGTTCGTCGGCCGTCGGTCCGTCCGCTGCGGAACAAAACGTCGGCGCCGGGGGCGTCGCTTCGGTCGCCGACTTGCTGCGGCGCGCCGCGGCCGACCGCCCGGAGTCGAACGCGGTTCTCACTCCGCGCGGCCGGGCCGGCGACCCCGCGCGGGACTACGACTGCCTGACATTCGCACAGCTGGACGCCGCCGCGGACCGGTTCGCCGCGGCGTTGGCGTCGAGGGGCGTGCGGCCTGGCGATCGGGTTGCGTTGATGGTGCGGCCCGGCGGACGCTTCGCGACGGCCGTGTTCGGAACGCTGCGGGCGGGGGCCGCTGCGGTGCTGATCGATCCGGGGCTGGGGGTGCGGGGAGTGCTTCGCTGCCTGCGAGAAGTCTCGCCGATCGGGTTCGTGGGGGAGCCGATCGCAGTCGTCGCGGCGCGGGCGATCGGGCGCCTGGGCGGGGTGCAGGTCTGGGCCTCGGCCGGCGCCGCCGTCCCCGGAGCGGTGGGCTGGGAACGATTTCTTTCGTTCGGAGCGAAGGGCTTTGTCCCGCCCACGGTCGAACCAACCGACGCGGCGGCGGTCATCTTCACCTCGGGCAGCACCGGTCCGGCGAAGGGCGTGGCCTACGAGCACCGCATGTTTCTGGCTCAGATCGAACAGTTGCGGGCCGGTTACGACCTGCCGCCGGGCGAGGTCGACGTGCCCGCCTTCCCGCTGTTCGCCCTGTTCGATGTCGGTTTGTCGGCGACGATGATCGTCCCGCGGATGCATCCCTCGAAGCCCGCGCAGGTGCGGCCGGAAGAGATCCTGGGGCCGATCCGCGAGCACGGCGCCACCCGCGCGTTCGGCTCGCCGGCGTTGTGGAATCGCGTGCTGAAGTACGCCGTCGACCGGGGCGAGACGCTGCCGTCCGTCTCGGCGTTGCTCAGCGCGGGCGCCCCCGTGTCTCCCCAAACCCATGAGTGGGCTCGCGCGGTTCTGCCTGCCGGCGCGCAGCTTCACACGCCATACGGAGCGACGGAGGCGCTGCCCGTCTGCACGACGGGCACGGACGAGGTTTTGGGCGAGACCGCCGCAAAAACCCGGGCGGGCGCCGGCACCTGCGTCGGTCGTCCGTTCCCCGGCGTGACGCTCCGCATCATTCAGGAAGAACAAGGCCCGATCGACCGTATCGGGCAGGTGCGAGATCTGCCGGCCGGGGAGATCGGCGAGGTCGTCGTCTCCGGCCCGGCCGTCACGCGGGAGTACGTCGGCAGTCCCGAGCAAACCCGACGAGCAAAGATCGCCGACGACGATGCGCCGAACGGCGTTTGGCATCGGATGGGCGACGTCGGCTACCTCGACGACCGCGGGCGATTCTGGTTCTGCGGTCGGCAGGCACACGTCGTGCGGAGCGAGGCCGGTCCGATTTATCCGGTGCGGGGCGAAGCCGTTCTGAACGAACACGCGGCGGTCAAACGGACGGCGATCGTCGGCGTCGGCCCCGTCGGGGCGCAGCGGCCGGTCGTCATCGTCGAATGCGAATCGGGGCGGCGAACCGCGACGCTACGGGATGAGTTGAGAGAGCGAGCCGCGACGACGGACGTCATCGGTCCGGTCGCGGCGGTTCTGTTCCGTCGGACGCTGCCGACGGACGTGCGGCACAATACGAAGATTGATCGCGCGGCCCTCGCGGTCTGGGCGTCGAAGGCGCTGGCCTCCCCGCTCCGCCGACGGATCACGCGGGCGTGAGCGAGTCGCCGTCGCCCCCGGGATTAAAGCTCGTAACCGGCGGCGGCGGCCTGCTGGGCGGAGCCGTCGTGCGGCGACTGCTCGACGCGGGGGCGGCGGTTCGTGTGCTGTCGCGTCGCGCGTTGCCGGAACTCGAAGCGCTGGGCGCCCAAATCGCCCACGGCGATCTGGAGGATCGCGATTCCGTCCTCGCCGCCTGTCGAGACGTGCAGGCCGTCGTGCACAGCGGGGCGCGGCCGGGCATCGACGCGCCGCTGCGGCAGTTCCTCGGACCGAACGTCGCGGGGACGAGGCATGTCATTGACGGCTGTCTCGCTCAACGCACAACGACTCTCGTGCATGTCTCTTCGCCCAGCGTGGCGTTCGACGGGACTCCGCACGACGGCGCTGACGAGCGGCTCCCGCTGCCGATCCGGGGGCTGGCGAGCTATCCGCACTCCAAGCTGCTTGCAGAACGGGACGTACTGCGCAGCGACCGCACGCGCGGCCTGCGGACCGTCGCGATTCGACCCCACTTGATCTGGGGGCCGAACGATCGGCACGTGCTGCCGGCGTTGGTGTCGGCTGCGAAAGCGGGCCGCATCCCGGCGATCTCCGGAGCCAATCCGCTGATCGCGCCGACGTTCGTTGCCAACGCGGCGGCGGCGATCGTCCATGTGTTGTGCGAGTTGCCGCGTCGAGCAGAATTGGCGGGGCAGGCGTACTTTCTGAACGATCTCCCGCCGGTGCGGCTCCACGATTTCGTGGCCCGCGTCGCGGAGGAGGCCGGGCTGACTCCGCCGCAGCGACGCGAGTTGCCCGGACCGGTCGCCACGGCGGTCGGCCGAACCGCGACCGCCGCGTGGCGGGCCCTGCGCCGCTCCGGGGAACCGCCGCTGTCCGCCTTTACCGTCGCTCAGTTGCGCGTGCCGCACTGGTATCACATGGACGCGCTGCGCCAGTTCGGCGATTGGGACACGGTCGAACCGGACGACGCCTGGCGGCTCACACGGCCGTTTCTGCGAAAGTTAGCGGGAGAGAAAACCGGCGGCCGGGACGACGCGGGTTGACGGCGTGCAACGGGGCGTCTTAGACCCCGCGGACTCAAACGGCCGCCGCACCCGCGATTCGGCCTCTCGCACACGCACTTCGGCAAGGACGCCCGGCCGTGACCGCCAAACGATTTCTCATCCCGGCCGCAGCGGCGGCCGCCCTCGCCTTCACCGCCCTGCCCGCTCAGGCGCAGCAGGCCGCTGCGAAGACCGGCCCCGTCGCCGTGATCGACATGGCGAAGGTCTTCGCCAACTACGATAAATTTGAGGACGTTCGCGAGTCTCTCAAGAACGAGATCAAGACCGAGGGCGCCAAGGCCGAGACGCTCGCCGCGAAGGTGCAGTCGCTGCAGGCCGTTCTGCAGGCCGGCACGATTTCGCAGGAGTCCGAGGAGTACCTCACCAAGGCCGTCGAGCTGAAGAATGCTCAGACGAACCTGCAGGCCGAGCAGATGCGGATCAGCCAGCGCTTCATGAAAAAGGAAGCCGAGCTGTACAAGGAAATCTACCGGGACGTCACCAACATGGTCAAAATGTGGTGCGAGCGGAAAGGTTACTCCCTCGTGATCCGCTTCAAGTCGGAGGGCGTCGAGGAAGCTTCCCAGACCGGCGACATCCTGCAGGGCATGAACCGTTTGGTCGTCTACCACACGCCGCAGGACGACATCACCGATACGATCATCTACGCCCTCGACAAGACCTACGCCTCCACCAGCGGCAAGCCGATCCGCGACCAGGAGAAGCTCGCTGCCGAAGCCCAGGCTGAAGCGGCCGCCGCTCGCTCCGCCGCCGCCGCCCCCGGCGTGACTCGGTAGGCTTCGTCGATCGCTGGATTCCGTTCAGCCGGCGGGCCCTCGGGGCCGCCGGCTTTTCTCGTCACCCGTCGACTATGCCGCGCCTCCAGACCACCCTCGCCGCGGACGCCGAGGTCTCCGGCATCGCGTTCTTCACCGGCGGCGACGTCCGGGTTCGATTCTGCCCGGCCGAGGCGAACACGGGCGTGTTGTTCGTGCGCACCGACCTGCCGGGGGCACCGAGCGTCCCGGCCACGATCGACCACGCCGTCGAATTGCATCGCCGCACCGGCGTGAAGCGCGGCGACGCGGAGGTGCAGCTCACCGAACACGTTCTCGCCGCCCTCGCCGGGCTGCGAATCGACAATTGCCGCATCGAGATCGACGGCCCGGAACTGCCGGGGCTGGACGGCTCCTCGCTCGGCTTCGTCGAAGCTCTTCAGTCTGCCGGGGTGCGTGAATTCGACGCGGTCCGGTCGATGCTCAGCGTCCATCGCTGGGTGCGGGTCGCGGAGGGGGATGCGGAAATCGTCGCTCGCCCCCCAGAGGGACACGGCGCCGCCTCGGGCGGGCCGCAACTGGAGTACCATCTCGACTGCGGACCGAATCATCCCGTGGCTCCGCAGTCGTTCGCCGCGGCGCTCACGCCGGACCGGTTTGCGTCCGAGATCGCTCCCGCCCGGACGTTCATCGCCGCGGAGGAGATCCCGGTCCTGAAAGCCGCCGGTTATGGGGAACGCGTCGACGTCACGGACCTCCTGGTGTTCGAGTCGGACGGTTCGGTTCGGGGGAACGCCGCTCGATTCGATGACGAACCGAGCCGGCACAAACTGCTCGACATGATCGGCGATCTCGCGCTGCTGGGCTGCGATTTGGACGCTTTGGTGATCTCCCGCAAAGGGGGGCACGCTCTGAACCGAGAGCTTTGCCGGGTTTTGCGGATCGCGACGACCCGGGGGGATGCGTCATTGGCGGGAAGGATCGGGGTTTCCACAGGTTCGTCCGCAGCGTAAAACGCTGTCCCACACACGACCACGGCAGGAGGCCGTCACGTGAACTCCCCGTCGGAATCCATGCCTAAGCCGGCCCTTTTTGACGCCAGCGAACTGCGAGCCACCCGGCCCGCCCCGCGCTCCGCGTCGGTCACCATCCACCACTTCTCGGACGTGCACCCCCAAGCGGTGCTCGGAGCCGGCACGACCGTCGGCCCGTTCTGCAAGATCGGGCCGGACGTGGTTCTGGGGCAGAACAACACGCTCGACAGCCACGTCGTGCTCGACGGCCCCTGCAACATCGGCTCGGGCAACCGCTTCTGGCCCGGCAGCGTGATCGGCGGGGAGCCGCAGGACAAAAGCTGGAACAACGCCGACACCGGCACGATCATCGGCGACGACAATCAGTTCCGCGAAGGCGTCACCGTCCACCGCGGCGCCGAGAAGGAAGACGGGATCACCCGGATCGGGAGTCGTTGTCTCCTGATGAGCAACGCTCACGTCGCCCACAACTGCATCGTCGGCGACGATTGCATGCTGGTGAACGGATCCCTGCTGGGGGGCCACGTTCACCTGCACGACGGGGCGATCATCTCCGGCAACTCGGCGGTCCATCACTTCGCCACGGTGGGGACGCTCGGCTTCGTCTCCGGTAGCGGAAAACTCGTTCGTGATCTTCCGCCGTACATGATGTCGGCCGGCAGCGACAGCCCGCGGGTTCGCACGGTCAACCTCATCGGTATGCGGCGGGCCGGACTCTCCGAGTCCGAGATCCGTGGAGTGAAGCTCGCTCACAAGCTGCTGTTCCGCCAGATGAAGCCGATCGCGGAGATTCGGGCGGAACTCGAAGCGAAGTTCGACGGCGTCGCGCCTCCGGCGATCGAAAAGCTGCTCAGCTTCGTCGAGACCCAGAGCGGCGGCCGGAACGGTCGCGGTCGCGACGGCAAGCCGATCCCCTACGAGCCGGCCGTGGTCAACCCGATTCGTCGGGCCGCCTGAACGTCCGGCCTGACGTTCGCCGCAGAAGTCACCCTGCCACCCACTGAAGAAGCGAGACAAGGATGTCCACGCTGAACGTCGCTGTCGCCGGGGTCGGTGCCCTGGGACGTCATCACGCTCGCATTCTCGCCGGTCTGGACGGCGTGAACCTCGTCGCCGTCGCCGACCGCGATACGGCCGCGGCGGAGAAGATCGCCGCCGATCAAGGCTGCCGGGCGGTGGCGGACATCCGCGACGTGCTGGACGAGATCGACGCCGTGAGCGTCGCCACGCCGACGTTCACTCATGCCGATGTGGCCGGCGCCTGCCTCGCCGCGGGTAAGCACGTGCTGGTGGAGAAGCCGCTTTCCTCCGACGTTCGTGAGGCGGAGCAGATCGCCTTGAAGGCGAAAACCGCCGGGGTGACGCTCGCCGTCGGTCACATCGAGCGGTTCAACCCCGCCTACGAAGAGGTCGCCGCCCGCTGTTCCCGGCCGCGGTACGCACGGTTCGAGCGCGTCAGCCCGTTCGCCTTCCGCAGCGTCGACGTCGGGGCCGTGCACGACTTGATGATTCACGACCTGGAACTCGCCCGGCACCTCTTCGACGGGGCGGAGGTCGTCTCCGTTCAGGCGCTCGGCACGAAGATCCTGACGGACCGCGAAGACGCCGCGACCGCCCGGCTCACGTTCGAGTGCGGCGGCGTCGCCGACCTGACGGCGAACCGCGTCAACCCGACCGCCGCCCGCACCGTGCAGGCGTTCGGGGCCGACGGCGTCGTCTCCGCGGACCTCACCACCCGCCGCGTGCTGCACTACACCGCGACGCCCGCGCTGACGCATGGTCCGCCGGTGCTGTCCGCGTTGGACGATCCGACCGCCGACCGCGCCGGGTTGCGGGACAGCGTGTTCGGGCGGTGGATCAAAACGGAAGAGATCCCGGTGAGCGGTCGGGACGCCCTCACCGCGGAACTCTCTGACTGGACGAGTTGCTGCCGAACCGGCAGCGCCCCTCGCGTCGACGGAGCCGCGGCGGTGGCCGCCCTCGAACTGGCGGAGTGGGTTCTCGAGGAAATTGCCGCCAGCGAGAAGCGGGCCGCCGCCCCGGTGCGGCAAGCGGCGTGACAGGCGCTGAATTTCGTCTACGACTTCGGTAACGCTTCGATCGCGGTCAGCACGGCGTCGACGTGGCCATTCACCTTGACCTTGGGCCACGCTGACGCGACGGTTCCTCCTTGGGCGATCAGGAAGGTCGAACGCTGGACGCCCATGTATTTGCGGCCGTACATCGACTTCTCGACCCAAACGCCGTACGCCTCCGACAAGGCGTGATCTTCGTCGCTCAACAACCGGAACGGCAGCGATTGCTTGTCAATAAATTTCTGATGCGACTTGGGCGGATCGGGGCTGACGCCCAGCACCGTGACTCCGGCAGCGGTCATCTCGTCGGTGCGATCGCGAAAATCGCAGGCCTCGGTCGTGCAGCCGGGCGTGGCGTCCTTGGGATAGAAGTACAGGACCAAGGGCCCGTCCGCCCAAACTTCGGAGAGCGTAAGCGTTTCGTCCCCCGGCGTAACGACGCAGGAGCCGTCGGGCGCGGCGTCGCCGGCGGTCGGGGGGGCGGGGGAATCAGCGGCGGGGGCGTTCTCGGACATGTCCTCATCTTGCCCGAATGACCGCGGCGGTCCTAGGATGCGCTCCGGCCGGAGCTTTCGCCGTGCCGCCTTCAAGACGGACGTCCCAGACCCGCTGATGATGCGACACGTCCCGGCGTCCCGCCCCATTCTGTTCGGCTTGACGGCCGTCCTGTGCTGCGGGGTCGACCTGTACACCAAGCAACAGGTGTTCGACACCCTCGGCTACGAGGGGATCAGCAGCGATTGGCAGAAAGAGTGGTTCGACGGCGCCGTCCGTTTCAAATTGCTGACCAGCTTTAACAGCGGCGCCCTCTGGGGCATCGGACAGGGAAAAAGCTGGCTGTTCGCCATCCTGAGCATCGGCGCCGCATTGGGCGTGATGTGGTGGCTCTTCGTCGCCGGGGCGGCGCGCAGCCTATGGCTGACCCTGGCCTTGGCGCTGGTGACCGGCGGAGCGCTGGGCAACCTGTACGACCGCCTCGGACTGCACGGCTGCACCGGGCCGGACGGCGAAGTGCTCTTGGCCGTCCGAGACTTCCTGCTGTTCGAGTTCGGCGGCTGGGGCTGGCCTGTCTTCAACTTCGCGGACGTGTTCCTTGTCACCGGGGCGATGATGCTGGCGCTGCAATCGCTCGCCCCGCCCCGCGAAGCGGAAGACCCTGCCCTGCAGGAATCGAACGCCGACGGCGCGTCCGCTCAGCCCGCGGACGCTCCCGCCGGCGGCTGAAAGCCCATCGTGCGGTATCGCTCGAGTTCTCCCGGGTCGTCCAGTTTCAGACTGCTGATCGCGTCGTAGCTGATGAAGACTTTGCGGGCGCCGGTGGTGTCCGGTCGGTCTCGCTGGAGCAGCAACAGACCGCCGGACACGGCGAAGTCGACGAACCGGACCGGTTCGTTCAGCTCCGTGACGACGGCCCCGGACTTGCCGAGGTCCGCCGGCCAGTGTGCGAACAGGTGTCGCCAGTAATCGCCGCGGGTGGGTTTGGGCGGCGGAGTCTGCGACATCGCTGGGGGGCGGGGCGAATGAAAAACGACCCGCACCGTTGCCGGCGCGGGTCGTTTGGAACAGTCCGTGGACGATGACCCCAAGGGGATTTGAACCCCTGTTGCCGGGATGAAAACCCGGTGTCCTGGACCTGACTAGACGATGGGGCCGTGTGGAACGCTCGCGGGGCGGGCGTTCCGGGACGAGAGGATAGTGATCCTCTGCGACCGGTCAAGGCGGTTGCGTCGTTACCGGCAAAAGTCGGCGAGACGCGCGGGCGCCTTCAAGTTTGAGATGGACACGGCCGCCTCGAACGCGGTTCGGTTCGAGACGGCGGAACTCTTCGGATCCATCGGGACGACGACGAGGTTCGCTTGACCTCGAAGGTTCAAACGAGGTCCTTGAGGCCCTTCAGGGGACGGATCTTGACGATGTTCCGGGCCGGCTTGGCCTTCACGGTCATCATCTCGCCCGGCTTGAACGGGTTCTTCTTGGTGGTCTCCGGGGTCGCTTCCTTCCGCTGAACGACGACCTTCATCAGGCCGGGGACGTTGAACGAGCCGGGGCCCTTCTTCCCGAGTTCCTGACCGAGCAGACCCTCAAGTTCGGTGAAGAAGCTCTGCACCTCGGTCTTCTGGAGGCCGGTCCGCTCCGCCATGGCGGAGAGCACTTCAGCCTTGGTCAGCGGCTTCGCGGCAGCCGCCTTCTTGGCGGGCGTCTTCTTGGGGGCTTTCTTGGCCATCGATCGGTCTTTCACGAGCGGTCCGGCGACGCCGGAGACGCATCAGCTGGTGTGAGAGAAGCGCCGCCCGATTGGGCCACGCCGGGGATTCCCACGCAGTGAACTGCCGCGAACCGCTAAGGTCAAGCGGGAAAGCCTACAAAACAGGGGGTCCGGTCCGATTTGCCCCGTGAGGAGACTGTAAATACAGTGTTTCCCGCAGGGTCGAGACGCGCCGTAGCCCCTCGCCCCTGCCTCCACAGAGTTTTTAACCTCCCTCCACCTTACTGGTAAGGCTCTGATGGCGGACCTACTCGTCGACTCCGGCAAGCATCGCGGCCGGCGTTTGAAGTTGAACCTCGGACAAACGCTGATCGGTCGCGAACAGAGTTGCGCGATCCGACTCGCCACCGCCGACGTCAGCCGCAAGCATTGCCGGCTGACGGTCGCGGACGGCGGAGGGCGGGAGATCGTGACGGCTGAGGATCTGAACAGCCGAAACGGCACCTACATTAACGGTCGAGCGATCAAGGCCGTCACCGTGCTGCACGCCGGCGACACGCTGCGCGTCGGTCCGATTCAGTTCCTGTTGCCCGACCCGGACGCCGCCAGCGAAAGCGAAGTCATCACCTGGCTCGTGCCGCCGCCGGCCGCCGGGACGGTTGCCGACGACGAACCCACGCAAGTCGTCGGCGGGGCGCCCGCCGACGGCGCCGAAGCAGACGGGCAGGCGGAACCTGAGCCGGAGGATCCGCCCGTCCTTCAGGCAGCGCAGATCATCCGCGAGCGGCACGCGGCTCAATCCTCCTGAAGAGAGGGTGCCGAGTCGCGAACGCGGCGCGATCAGAGCGCGCGGCGCCCGTTCCGCCAGACGCCTGTGATCTTGGTCCCCTGCGAAAGCACGTCCCCGGCCGGATCGCCCGTTTCCGTCCCTGTTCGGACGGCACAGAAGTCTGCCCGGGCGCCGGGGGCGAGGCGGCCGCAGCCGACTCCCAAGGCGTCGGCTCCCGCCGACGTGCCCAGCCGGAGCAGCTCGTCTGCTCCCACCTGCGGAAATCGCGAACGCAGGAACTGAAGTTCGCCCAGCACGGAGAGATCCGGGTTCGAACCGCGACCGTCGGTCCCGATGGCGACCCGCACCCCCGCGTCCCGCAATGCGAGCCAGGGATGAGGCGGATGGCCGAAGTGGGCGTGCGTTCGCGGGCAATAGATCACGCTGAGGCGCTCGCGGCCGGGGGCGGCCAGCCAGCGAAGATCATCCCGCGTGAGTCGGTTTCCGTGGACGATCAGTCCCTGTGCGGCCGCGGCGAGCGGTTCGAGGAAGTCCCGTCGCAGGCGATCCGCCCCGAAATCGCCCCGCGTCGCTCCCAGTCGAGACATCGCATCGGCCAGCGGTCCGGCGCCGTGGGTCATCAACTCCAACTCGTCCGCCGACTCCAGCAGGTGAATCGCCCACGGTGCGGCGGTAGCGGCCGGATCGGCGGCCAACAGCGCCGGGAGCGCCGGGTGGACCGAATAGGGCGCATGCGGGCTGAGGCCGCGGATGAGGCCGCGAGGATCGTCCGCGGCATCGAGAAAACAGCGGGCGGCGGCGAGACCGGCCGGCGGATCGTGCGGCTGGATCAGTTCTCCGAAGGCGACGAGCGCAGGCCGCTGCCCCGGAGGGAGAAGCCGCCCCGCGTCCCAGCCCGCGGTCGCGATCTCGCCGACCGTCGTCACCCCGGCGGCGAGGCTCTCCGTCAGCCCGCGGTTCACACGGTCCATCACGTCGCCGGGCCGTTGACGCCGGGCCGCCACGGTCGCCGCGATCCAGTCGGCGAACGTGCCGTCGGCGGGGATAGGCGTCTCGAAGTCGCTGAACTCCAAGTGGGCGTGGCAGTTCACGAACCCCGGCAGCAGCATGACGTTTCCCAGATCGACAGCGCCGGCACGGGCGTCGGCACGATCGTGAACCGCCGAGACTTCGCCGTCGGGACTCAATTCGACCGTCCCGCCGTGGATGGGCGGCCCGTCCATCGGCAGCGCCCACCGCGCGGTGAGGGCGGGAGGGACTTCGGCAGACGGGTGAATCACGTCCCGAGCGAGGCCGGTGAAGTCAGCGGGGCGGCTCGACGCACGACGGATTCGGCCGCCGAGGAAGCCTCGGACGGTTCGTCTCTGCGATAGTTCGCCAACCAGACCAGCAGCCCGGTCGTTCCCGCGGCGCAGAGGGCGAGTACGACGGGACGATAGCCGTCCTCATCGAACAGGAGGTGAAGCCAAGCGTCGCCCACCGGCCCAAGATCGCCCTGCTCCGCCCGGCCGAGCAACGCTTGCTGGCCGTTGAAGATCACATGGAACAGCACACAGGGCCACAGGCTGCGCCCCTTCCACGCGAGCGTGCCGAGGATCAACCCGGCGAGCGTCGCCGCGAACACCTGCTGCGGCACGAGGTGCACGACGCCGAAGGCGACGGAGCTCAAGCCGATCGCCAGCCACGGTCGGCCGGCACGCGAGAATCCGCTGAGGAGGAAGCCGCGGAAGGCAATCTCTTCGCACAGCGCCGGGGCGATTGCCGCGGCCAGCAGCGCCAGCGGAATTGGAACGGACGCCATTGATTGTTTGAACGCCGCCATTCCCTCGGGCAGCTCGGGGAAGAACCGGCCGGTCAGCCAGAGGACCGCGACGCTCATGATCGGTTGCAGAGAGATCGCCAGCGCCACAGCGAACGCCATCGACTTCCAGTCCGGCCATCGGAAACGGAACGTCCGGCGGACGTTCGTCGTCAGCAGCACTCCAATCGCCAACACGGGGAACGCGACGGTGACGAGCTGCTGGATCACGACCAATCGAAACGCCGTCTCGCCCTCGGCGCCCGGCGCCGCAGCCCGCAGCGCCTGTTGCATCGGCCCCATCATGGCGAACTGCAACAGCAGGATCGTGACGAAGGCGAACGCCGCTTCGCTGAAGGTCGGCGTCGCCTCTTTCTCCCGCAGCAAGTGCTTCATCCAGCCTTTCAGACTGAATCGCTCGGCTTCGCGGAACAGGACGTCCTCCCGTTTGAACTGCTCCACCGCCCACCACAACGCCATCCCCGCATAGCCGATGCTGGAGAGCAACACGACCGGCACGTAAGGCAACGCGCCCCCCGCCCCGCCGCTGGCCAGCAGCGATTTGAGCAGCAGCGACACGTTGACGACCGGCAGCACGGCGTACAGCGGCGTGAGTTCGACCAGCGGACTCAAGCAGAACACCGTCAGCCCGACGGACACCATCAGGATCGGGTAGAGGTAGTACTGCCCCTCCTTGTTGGACTTCGCGAACGTGGCCAACGCCAGGCAGAGCGCCGAGTAGAACGCCGCCAGCGGCACCATCAGCGCCGCGACCCAGGCCAGCGAGCCCAGCCCCGGCGGAGCCAATCCCCCGAGGTGCGCCGCCGGCCCCGACCCCGCCAACGAAGCGACGTAGCCGCCCGTAATCCCGGCGCTGAACAAGTTCAATCCGGCCGTACACAAACTGAACGTCAGCACCGCGAGGAACTTCCCGCACACGATCTCCCCGCGGCTCGCCGGGCAGATCAGCAGCGTCTCCATCGTGCCCCGTTCCTTCTCGCCCGCGGCCATGTCGACGGCGGGATAGAACGCGCCGCTGATCGTCATCAGCACCACGAGAGCCGGGAACAGTTTGCTCCAGATGCCCGCGGCCCGCTCCGACGGCAGACTGAGCGACAACCCCCGCGGCGCCACCGGCGCCGGCAGATCGGCCGGTAGCCCCGCCGCTGCGAGTCGGTCTCTCAGCACCGCTCGCTCCCACGTTTGCAGCACGCCGGCGACGCGCTGATAGGCGAGCCGGCTCTTCTCGTCCGCGTCCTGATGCAGCACCAACGGACGGGGCACCTCGCCGGTGTCCTCGAACGGCACGGTCCCGCGTTCGTTGAGTCGCTGGCTGAACGCGGCGATCTGTTCGTCGAGCGTCGGCGGGACGAGCATCAGCACTTGAATCCCGCTTTCGGCGAACCGCGTCGCTCGGCGGGCCTTCGCAGCCCGGAGTCGGCTTTGGAGCGCCGCGAGATCGCGCTCATCCCCCGTGGCTCGGGCGGCGTCCAGCACGGCGGAGACTTCTTCCACCCTCTCATGAGCGGCCCGCACCTCGGTTGCGGCGTCCAATAGCGTCGCCCCATCAATCGATGCGTCGGCCTCGGAGGCGGCGGTGACCACCCGCAACTTGCTGGCGGCGGCGGGATCGTCGAACCACTCCTCCGCAAAGCGTTCCCCCGCGATCAGGTCCGGCCCCGGCAAATCTTCGGCGCCCAGCACGACCACCGTCTGCGGCGTCTCCCGAAACAACACCGTCATCTGCACCATCCCCAGTCCCAAGGCCGGATAGAGCAGCACCGGCAGCACGGCCACCATGAACAGCGTGCGCTTGTCGCGCAGCTGGTCCTTCACCTCCCGGAGGAACAGCAGTCGGGTGTTGCGCCAGGTCATCGACCGGTGGGTTCAGGAAGTTCGGGTCAGGCGGCGAGCGGGGCGAAATCGCTCTCGGAGCGATTCTCAGAACCGGCGACGCGGGCTTCGTCCTGTTCGATCAGCTTGAAGAACAACTCTTCGGTGTCCGGTTCGTCGTGACGGGCGGCGAGTTCCGGCAGCGGTCCCTGATCGAGGATGCGGCCGCGATGGATGATCGCCACGCGATCGCACAGCTTTTCCACCTCCCGCATGATGTGGGTGGAGAAGATGATGCACTTCCCGGCATCCCGCAGATCGGCCACCGTTTGCAGCACGGCGCGGGCGACGAGCACGTCCAGCCCCGCGGTCGGTTCGTCGAAGATCAGCACCGGCGGATCGTGCACCAGCGCCCGGGCGATCGACACCTTCTGCCGCTGGCCGGTGCTCATCGTGGAACAGAGCGAATCGCGGAAGTCCGTCATTCGCAGCGTCTCAAACACGGACTCCATCCGCTCGCGCAGCGATCGCCCTTCCAAGCCGTACAGGCGGCCGAAATGCTCGACCAGTTCCCACGCCGTCATGCGGTCGTAGAGGCCGGTGTTGTTGGACAGAAACCCGATCGACCGCCGCACCTCGGCCGGATCTTGAAGCACGTCGTAGCCGGCGACGGTCGCTGAACCGCCGGTCGGCTTGAGCACCGTGGACAGGATGCGGAGACAGGTCGTCTTTCCCGCCCCGTTCGGACCGAGCAGGCCGAAGATCTCGCCGGGGCGCGCCTCGAAGCTAACGGCGTCCAACGCGGTCACGGGACCACGCTGGAGGTCGACGAAGCTCTTGGAGAGGGCGCGGATCTGGATCATACGGCCGGGGGCCGAAGCGTTTGACGGGGGAGAGTCGTGCCGACCCTACCTCGCATCCCGCGACCCGGTCGGGACCGCGGCGTTCTCGCCGATCGATGCCGGCGCTTCGCGGGCGGAGGAGCCGGGCAATCGCTCCGTCCCCCCGCCTCCGGCGACGATATGAGTATCCTAGCTGAGCACCGGCAGCATCTCGCTTCCCGGTTCGGCAGTCGCCTTCGCGGGGGCTTTCAGGGTGCTGCGTCCCTCGGGCCAGCCCTCCTGCCATTCGTCGATCAGTTCGTAACGGACGTTCCGTTGGCGGGGAATGTAGCCGCGTTCGCGGATCGCGCGCTTCATCTGCTCGAGCGTCAGATGGTGCACGGTGCCGGCCTCGGCGACGACGTTCTCTTCGATCATGAGGGATCCCATGTCGTCGGCTCCGAACCACAGCGCCATCCCGCCGGTTTTTTCGCCCTGCGTCACCCAGCTCGATTGGATGTGGGGGATGTTGTCCAGGTACAGCCGAGCGACGGCCTGCGTTTTGAGGTACTCGAACGCCCCGGCCGGGGGAACGTGCGACAGATCCGTGTGATCCGGCTGGAACGTCCAGCAGATGAACGCCGTGAAGCCGTTGGTCTCGTCCTGCAACTCCCGCAGGCGGCGGAGGTGCTCGACCCGCTCCGCAAGCGTCTCCACGTGGCCGAACATCATCGTCGCCGAGCCGACGCCGCCCAACTCGTGCCACACCCGGCAGACGTTCAGCCAGTCGTCGGTCATCACCTTCCCGCGGGTTAGTTCGTTGCGAACCCGGTCGACGAGGATCTCCGCCCCGCCGCCCGGCAGCGAGCCCAGCCCCGCGGCCTGCAACCGCTTCAGCACGGTCCGCAGCGGAAGCTTGTTCACCTTGGTGAAGTGGTGAATCTCCGGCGGGCTGAACCCGTGAACGTTGACCTGCGGAAAAGCGGATTTAATGTCCCGCAACATCTCCTCATACCACTCCAGCTTGAACTTCGGGTGCAGTCCGCCTTGCAGCAGAATCTGCTCCCCGCCGAGGGCGACGGTCTCCTCGATCTTCTCCAACAGCTTCGCCCGGGGGAGGACGTAAACCTCGTCGCTCTTGGGATTCCGATAGAACGCGCAGAAGTGACAGACCGCCGTGCAGGCGTTCGTGTAGTTGATGTTCCGATCGATGTTGAACGTGCGGAACGGTCCCGGATTGAGCCGCTGCGAGATCGTATCCGCGGCGGCGCCGAGCGCCGTGAGGTCCGGCGATCGCAGCAACGTTAGGGCGTCGGCGTCGTTCAATCGTTCGCCGGCGAGCACGCTCGCCAGAATGTCCGCCGTCGACCGCTGATTATGGACGGGCTTGTCGAGGTGGGGAGCGGCCGCGGCGGGAGGCTCAGCGACGTTCTGGGCGTTCTTCATCGGGTCACTTGCAGGAGGTCGGGCGCGAATGCGCGGGCCGGTTGCTGCGGAGGAGCAGGTCGATTGTCGGGCGAGCGGACTCGGGCGGGAGCGTACGACGGGCGCGTCCCCCGCGGCAGCAGTTCGTTCCGTTCGCAGAGCTCGCAGAACAGTTCAAGCCCCGCTCTCTCCGCGGGGCCGAGTGTGAAGTGGAGGTTCCGCCGGAGATAGTCCGCGGCATCGTCCGGCGTCAGCCCCAGCGGGCGCCCGGCGGACGCCGCGATGCGGTCGAGGTCGGCGACGCCTTCGTCCCGACTGCGCGAGAAGCGGTCCGCAAGTTCCGCGGCGGTCCGTGGATCGAGATCCGGCCGCGACGCCCACACGGCGAACACGAACGGCAGGCCGGTCCAAGCGTTCCAGGTCTCCCCCAGATCCCACACGGCGGCGAAGGGTCGGCGGGTGCGATCATCCACCGGATCGACCATCGCCCGATCACCGATCAGCAGAATCGCGTCGGCGTCTGTTTGCGCAACGGTGTCCGCGGCCGCGTGGGGCGCCGGGACCGGGCCGACCGGCAGCGACTGCAGCGCGGGGCGAATCCCGAATCGCTCCGCAAGCAACAACCGGGCTAGGGCGGCGCTGGTGCGAGAGCCTTCATCCAGAGCCAGCGAGCGCACGTCAGCGGGCGGGACGCGGAAATACAATTTGACGCTGCGGACCGGTCCCCGGGCAGCGACGCAGGCATCGGACAGAATCGACGCCCCAGGCGTGCCCAGCGCCGCGACGCTCGGCACCAGCGCCGCGTCGTAGGCGCCGGCTCGCAGTCCTTCCGCGAGCCTGCTGGGGTGGTCCAGCGTGAGCCGGCCGCGTTCGGCGAGGTCCGCCCGCAACCCCTCGATCAACGGGCGACTGTTCAGGTAGATCACGCCGCCCACCCGCGGGCCCGGCGTCGGGTCGTCGGCGGGTGAGGTCATCGCAAACCGAGGTGCGGGGCGGCCGGTCGGGACCGGGGCGGACTTGTGGAAGCGGGGAACGTAGGGGAGAAACCGCCCGGCCGCCCACGGTGCCCACGCCGAACCGGGCGCCGCCGAACGCATTCTGAATCACCCGGACACGTTGACCGCCGGTCGACCGTTGGTTCTTCGGCACGCGGTGGTCCGCGACCTGTCGAAGAACCGCGGCTTGAACCTGCCCGACGGCGTGCTTCACGACGACATGCGGCGGGCCATTGACGACCCGGACGTGCAGATCGGAGTGGAACTGATCGGCGGCGTTCCGGCGGCGTTCGAGTTGTGCTCCGACCTGCTGCGAGCCGGCAAGCACGTCGTCACGGCGAACAAAGCCCTCATCTGCGAACGCGGCCCGGAGCTCTTCGCCCTCGCGGCCGAGTGCGGCCGCACGATTCGATTTGAAGCGGGAGTGGCCGGCGGCGTGCCGATCGTCGCGGGGCTGACCGAATCGCTCGCCGCGAATCGGATCACCGGGCTGCGGGCGATCCTGAACGGGACCAGCAACTTCCTGCTCTCCCGCATGGCGGACACCGGCGCCGGCTACGCGGAGGCGCTTGCCGAAGCCCAGGAACGCGGCTATGCCGAAGCCGATCCCTCGATGGACGTCGACGGCACCGACGCGGCGCAAAAGCTGGTGATCCTCGCCCGGCTCGCCTTCGGGGCGGAGATCGCTTTTCAGGACGTTTCGCTGGGCGGCATCGACGGTCTCGACGCCGAAGACCTGCAATTCGCGAAGGAATTGGGCTGTGCGGTGAAGCTGCTGGCGGTCGCGAATCGGACGAAGCGGGGGTTGGAACTGTCCGTCCGGCCGACGCTCGTGCGGCAAACGGACGCGGTCGGCGGGATCGGCGGACCGATGAACGTCGTCGCGGTACGCGGCGACCTGGTGGGCGAGGCGTGGTTCGCGGGCCCCGGCGCCGGGCGTGAGCCGACGGCTTCCGCGGTGCTTGCCGATCTGTTGGCCGTCGCCGCCGATCGCCCGCCGTTTCATGCTGCGACGCCGGCCGAGCCGATTCGTCCGGTGCCGGTCGACGACCTCGTCAGCCGGTTCTACCTGCGATTCCGCGTGACCGACCGACCGCACGTATTCGCTGATCTGGCAGACATTTTGGGATCCTCCGGCATCAGTCTCGCCAGCATCATCCAGCACGCGGAGCCGCTTGCCGAGGAGAACGAGGACGACGCGGATCCGCCGGTCGTGTCGGTGGTGGTGATGACGCATCGCACCGCGGCGGGCCGCCTGCGGGCCGCCGCCGAGCGGTGGGAGAAGCTGGAGAGCCTGCGGGGCGAGCCGGTCGTGATGTTGGTCGCCGACTGAACCGGGCGCCGTTTCCCCGATGCGGCGGAGGCTTCCGTGTGCATCCCGGTCGCCGGCGATATAATCGAGTCCCACTCCCGGTTGGGTCGTCGCCCGACCGATTTCCCGCCTCGATCGCATTCGAACCGCCCCGCCATGAAGCGTCTGATCCCGTTCGCCGCCCTGCTCTGCCTGCCGCTCGCCCTCGTCGGCTGTGCTCCGGAAACGGACGCCGTCGATACCGTCGATCCGGTGGCTCCGGCCGGTAGCGACCCGACCGCGGTCGAGAGCGGCAGCAGCGCGGCGCTGGACTCCGCGACCACCGCCACGCTGGCCTCCTACGAAGGCCCCGTCACGTTCAGCGTGCCGGACATGAACTGCCCGATCTCCTGCGGCCCCGAAGTGCAGCGGACCCTCGCCGCTCTGGAAGGCGTCTCCGACGTGCAAACCGACGTCGAGACCCGCACCGTGAAATTCAACGCCGCCAAGGGCTTCGACGTCGAGTCCGCCAAGAAGGCGCTCGCCGCCAAGAACTTCCCCGTCGACAACGTGATGATCTAAGGTCGTTCCGGCTTCCGCCGACCGATCACCAAACGCCCGCCGGTCTCGCGACCGGCGGGCGTTTTGCTGTGCGGGGTCCGGTGAGACTTACGCCCGCACCCAGCGGCGTCCCTTCATCTCGAAGCGGGGCAGTTCGTTTGGCGCTGCGGGGACGATCTCAGCGGTGAAGTTCAAACGTTCTTTCACCGCTTTGTGCACGGTCGGCAGCAACGTGGCGGGGGCGACGCCCTCGGCGGGTTCGATCTGGATGCGAAGGTGCGGCATCGCCCGGGCGGTCGTCACGGTGACGCGGTATTCGACGACGCCCTCGATCGTCCGCAGCACCGCGTCCACCGCGGAGGGGAACACGTTGTTGCCGCGGATCGTGACCATGTCGTCCAAACGGCTCAGGATGCCGCCCTCGAGCCGGGTGTACGGCAGACCGATCGGCGAGGGCTCCGCGGAGAGCCGCACGAGATCGCCCGTGCGGTACCGGATCAGCGGGGAGGCGAGCCGACCGAGGTTCGTCACGACCAGTTCGCCGGCCTCGCCGGTAGCGACCGGGGAGTGCGTCTCCGGGTCGAGGACTTCGGCGATGAACTCCCGATCGAGCACGTAGATCGCGTCTCGGTCCTCCTCCGCCACCGCGGTCACGGAGCCGAGTTCCGTCATCCCCCATTGGTCGAAGACGGTGGCGCCCCACGTTTTCTCGATGCGGTCGCGCACCTCCGGGATCGCCCCGCCGGGCTCGCCGGCGACGAACAGCTTGCGGACGCTACTGCCGGCGAGATCGAAACCGACCGCCTCGGCAACCTCTGCCAACCGCAATGCGTAGGTCGGCGTGCAGCCGACGACGGTGGGCGCGACCATCGAGATCAGCCGCAAGCGGCCCTCGCTACTCATTCCGCCGCCGGCGATCGTGAACCGGCCCGCGCGGGCGGCGCCGTCGAAGGCGGCCCAGAAGCCGATGAACGGTCCGAAACTGAACGGGAAGAACAGCCGATCTTCCTCCGTCACGCCGGCGAGTCGGTAGATCTCGTCCCAGCAGCGGCCGAACCAAGCCCAACTGTCGGCATCGTCCAGCCAGCGGAGCGGCTCGCCGGTGGTGCCGCTCGTTTGGTGGATGCGGTTGTAGGCGCTGGCCGGTCTGGTCAGCACGGTTCCGAACGGCGCGTTCGCCGCCTGGTCGTCGACCAGTTCCTGCTTCGTGCACAGCGGCAACCGGGAGAGGTCGGCCGCGGCACGAACGCCGTCGAGATCCACTCCCGCGAACTTCGCCGACCAGAACGGGCTGCGGGGAACCGATTCCGTCAGCAGGGTCCGTAGCTTCGCAGCCTGCTCCTGTTCGATCTCATCACGGGTCGGGAAAGCGTCGGTCGGCATGGGCGAGGTCGGAATCCGGCGGAAGCGAAGCCGATTCTGTCCGGCTCCGGTCCGTCAGGCGAACCCGAAGCTTGTGCGGGCGCGAACGGGACGGCTCAAGCCGGACCCCCCGCCCCGACGATCCC
>NZ_WTPX01000055.1 GCF_013036045.1 Alienimonas chondri | reverse complement strand
TGCCCGACGCCCCCGACCCCCCGCCCGACGACCAGAAGCCCTCTTCGCGGAAGAAGAAGAAGGCGTCGTCCGGGCGTAAATCCCGATCACGGACTGATCTGTCGATGAAGACCGTCTTCACCACCGGCGAAGCCGCCAAGATTTGCAAGGTCTCTCAGCAGACCATCATCCGCTGCTTCGACAGCGGGCAGCTCAAAGGCTTCCGCGTTCCCGGCAGCCGGTTCCGCAGGATCCCCCGGGAGATCCTGTACAAGTTCATGAAAGAGAACGGCATTCCGACCGACTCGCTGGAAAGCGGGAAGCGGAAGGCGCTGGTCGTGGACGACGACGAATCGCTCGTCGAACTGATCCGCGACGTGCTCGAAGCGGACGGCCGCTTCGACGTACGAAGCGTCAACAACGGCTTCGACGCCGGCATCACCGTCAAGGAATACAAGCCGGACGTGATGGTGTTGGACATCATGCTCCCGGACATCAACGGCCAGGAGGTCTGCCAGCGCGTCCGCGGCGACTCCAACCTCGATTCGACGCGGATCATTTGCATCTCCGGCATGGTCGAGCGCGAGAAGGTCGCCGACCTGATGGAGAGCGGCGCCGACGACTTCCTGCACAAGCCGTTCGACGTGGAGACGCTGCTGGAACGAGTTTGCGCCCTGCTGGATATGGAAGCCCCGTCCGCCTGAGCGGCACGGCTCCATGACGGACGATTTCGAGACCCGCCTCCGCGACGCGAAGCTCGCCGCGATGGCGGAGTTCTGCGCCGGCGCCGGGCACGAGATCAACAATCCCGCGGCCGCGATCCACGGGCGTTGCTCGCTGCTGCTCAGGAACTGCGACGACCCGGCCCTCGCCCGGGAATTGCGGGTGATCTCGGATCAGTCGCTCCGCATCCGCGACATGATCGCGGACGCTCTGCTGTTCGCCCGCCCGCCGGAACCGCGACCGGAACCTGTGTGGCTGGGTGAGGTGGTCGAAGAGGCGCTTCCCGGCCTGCGGGAGCGAGCCGCCGACGCCGACTGCACGATCGAAACGGACCTCGCCGCGGTCGCATTGAACGCCGACCCGGAGCAACTCGCCGTCGTCGCCGCTTCGCTGGGGCGGAACGCGATCGAAGCCGGCGCCAATCGCGTGCGGTTTCGTGTGAGGCACAGAGCGGGGCGAGCGATCCTCTGGATCGGCGACGACGGCGACGGCTTTACGGAGCAGGAGCGGAAACACGCCTTCGACCCGTTCTTCTCCGGACGGCAAGCGGGGCGGGGGTTGGGGTTCGGGTTGCCGAAGTGTTGGCGCATCGTCACGTTGCACGCCGGCACGCTCGACGTGCGTTCGTTCCCCGGCCGGACCGTGTTCCGGGCGAGTCTGCCCGCGCTCGCCGCTGACGCCGTCGGCCCCCTGGCCGCTCCCGAATGACGTTGCGTTCCGCTGCGCTGCTCCTCATCGCCGTCGGTTGGATGATGCATCCCGGGCCGCTGGCCGGGCAGGAGCCGGACATCGCCGCGGCAACGGTGGAGGTCGCTGACGCTGCGGCTCCCCCGACCGACCCGGAGGCCGAGCCGGTCGAACTCACGGCTGCGGAGAAGCGTGAGGCGGCGGCCCGGAAGTTCCGAGCGTGGTCGCTGGTTCCGCCGCTGGTCGCGATCGGGCTGGCGATCATCTTTCGGCAGGTGCTGTTCGCGCTCCTCGCGGGGGTCTACGGCGGCGGGTTGGTGTTGGCGGGCGGGGAGCCGCTGTCGGCGTTCCGTACGATGTGCACGGACCTGATCCAGCCGGCAGCGGTGGACGACTATCACGTCGTCACGCTGCTGTTCACCTTTTTTCTAGGGTCGATGGTCGGGGTGATGACCCGCAGCGGCGGGACGACGGCGCTGGTCAATTGGGTCGGCGGACGTGCGACCACGCGGGAACGGGGCCAGCTGACCGGCTGGGGACTGGGCTTCCTGGTCTTCTTTGACGACTACGCGAACATGCTGTTGCTGGGCGGAACGCTCAAGCCGCTGACGGATCGCTTGAAAATCAGCCGCGAGAAGCTCGCCTTTCTGATCGACAGTACCGCCGCCCCGGTTGCCGGGCTGGCAGCGGTGTCGACGTGGGTCGGCGTGGAGATCGACGCGATCAGCGAGGGCTTCGTCGCGCTGGGCGGAGAGGGAATCAGCTACGTCTACTTCCTGGAGACGATCCCGTATCGCTTCTATCCGATCTATCTGCTGGCGTTCGTGTTTGCGATCGCCTGGACCGGCCGGGACTACGGTCCGATGCGGCGGGCCGAGGTACGGGCCGCGACGACGGGGCAGCTGATTCGTCCGGGATCGTCGCCGGCCTCGGCGGACGAAGTCGAGGTCGAAGACGCCCGGCCCCGCCTGGTGAACGCCCTCCTGCCGATTGCCGTGCTGGTGGGCCTGTTGGCGGCGGTCATGTGGGCGACCGGGTTGGAGGCGACTGGAGAAGACGGATGGTGGCCGAGCGGGGAGGGAAACTCGGTTCGGAAGGTGATCGAGACCGCCGACAGCTTCACCGCGTTGTTGATCGCCTCATTGGCCGCGTCGCTAACGGCCTGCGCGACCGCTGCCGCGACCGGGGCGCTCTCGGTGAAAGGAACCGCCGAAGCGTGGGTCTCCGGGGCGCAGGGGATGTTCCCGGTCGCGGTGATCCTGATTCTGGCCTGGTCGGTCGGCCAAGCCTGCGAATCGCTGGGGACGGGCAACTACCTCGCTGACGTCGTGGCGCCGTACCTCGCGGCCGAATGGCTGCCCGCCGCCGGGTTCCTGATCGCTGCGGCGATCGCGTTCAGCATCGGTTCCAGCTGGACGACGATGGCGATCGTGATCCCGCTGCTGGTGCAATTGGGGGCGAAGCTGATCGGCTCGCCCGGGGAGGGAATCGCGACGATCGCCTCGGAACCCGCGATGCTCGGCACGATCGGCGCCGTGCTGGCGGGGGCGATCTTCGGGGACCATTGCTCCCCGATCAGCGACACGACGGTTCTCAGCAGCGCCGCCAGCGGCTGCGACCACCTCGACCACGTCTCCACCCAGATGCCCTATGCGGCAACGGTCGGTTGGATCTCGCTGGTCTGCGGATACGTCCCCGCCGGCTTCGGCGTGCCGGGGTGGATCTGTCTGCCGATCGGCCTCATCGCCTGCTTCGCGGTGGTGCGACTCGTCGGATCGCGCGTCGATCATGCGTCCTCGATGACGGATGATGCGGCGACCGCCTAAGCTGGCATCGTCTGTTCGCTTGTTCGTTTTCTGGTCGGTCCATGTTCCGCGGCATCCTCGTTCCGACGCTCACCCCGCGGGCCGCCGACGGCGGAGTGGACGAAGACGCCCTGCGATCGCACGTCGACTGGTTGATCGGGAAGGGCGTGCACGGGTTGTACCCCTGCGGCAGCACGGGGGAGGGCGTGCGGCTGACGGCGGACGAACGGCGGACCGTCGTGCGGGCGACCTGCGAGGCCGCCGCCGGCAGGGTGCCCACGTTGCCCGGTGTGTACGGCGCGAATCAGTCCGAGTTGCTCGCTGAGTGCGAGCACGCCGCCGAGTGCGGAGCCGCGGCGGTCGCGGTGACGGCACCGATCTACTTTCAACCCTCGCCCGCCGCGATCGAGGAACATTTTCGTCGGCTCGCCGCGGAGAGTCCGGTCGGCATCTTGGTCTACAACATCCCGGCGTTCGCCGCGACGATCCCGGTCGAGGTGACCGCCCGGCTGGCGAAGGAATGCGAGAACGTCGTCGGGGTGAAGGACAGCAGCGGGGACGTCTCGGCGATGGTGCGGTTGTGCGCCTCGATTCTGCCGGGCCGGCCGGACTTCTCGATCCTCACCGGCTGGGATGCGGCGCTGCTGCCGATGCTCGCCGCCGGCGCCCACGGGGGAACGAACGCGACGGCGAACGCCGCCCCGGAGGTGGTGCTGGATGTGTTTGATCGCCACGCCGCCGGAGAGATGGACGCGGCCCGCAACGCTCAATACCGCCTGACGAACCTCTTTGACGCTCAGATCAACGTCGGGGAGTTCCCCGACGGCATCCGCCTCGCCGCGGAGGCTCGCGGCGTGCTCCCCGAGAGCCAAGCACGCCTTCCGCAGTCCGACGCGGCGGCGAGCGAACTGGAGGCCGCCCGTCCCCGGTTCCAGCAGGCGCTGGCGGCGGCGAGCGTCACGGGGTGATCGGCGTCCCGGTGGCTCTGGTCGTTATCGCGCCCCGGCCGGCATCGCACGTTCCTCGTAGGGCTGGACGACGACGAAGCCGGGGCTGCGGCCGGCGGCGAACTGCATCTGGATGCTCTCCCCGCTGCCGCGGCCCAGCAGGGTTTTCAGCTGCACGTCGGTTTTGAACTGCGGTTCGAGGTTCCCGCTCCAGGCGATCGTCGCCTGCGGATCGGTGAACACCGGCGGGCCGCCCGGTTCGACCCGCAGCGTCAGCGGGTCGTAGTGCGTGGTGATCGCCAGCATCCCGCGGCCGGCGAACCGCACGTTGAACAGCCCGCCGCCGGCGATCGCCCCCAGCGATCGCATCAGGTTGATGTCCCATTCGAGCGTCGGCTCGAAGGCGAGCATGTCGTTGCCGTTGACGAATAGGCTCTCCCCTTTGAGATACAGCACGGTCACCTTCTTGCCCTGATCGGCGAGGTACAGTCGGCCGCGGCCGGTCGCTCGGGTCATCTTCGCCCCCTCGCCGCTGAACGCTTTCTTGAGGAACTTGCCGAATCCGTGTTCGAGCATGCCTTCTCGCTCGAAGCCGATCCGGCCGGTGTAGGCGACCATCGCGCCGGCCTTCATCCAGACCTCTTCGCCGCCGTCCCCGAGGTTCACCTCGAGCAATCGGTCCCGCTCCAACTCGAAGAACCCCTCGCCGCGGTCCTGTTGATCGGTCGCGGCGACGAACTCCTCAAGGCTGTGGCGACGGTCGGTGTCGCTCTCGGGGAGATCGGAGGAGGGGGACGGCACGACGGACACGGGGAGGCTCCGAGCGAGGGGATGGGTAAGGGATGTGACGGGAACGCTCGGCAGGCCGAGTTGGATCAGCGACCGCAGGATGAACCGTTCGGCGGTCGTGGGCGAGCGGACCCGCTACGCTGGCGGCGTTCGCCCCCTTTCGAGAGATCCGATGCTGCCCGTCCTCGCCCTGCTGATGCCCGCGTTGACCACGGTCGCCTTCGCGCCGCCGACCCCCGCGCCGGACACGGTCGATCCGGCGCTCCCCAACGTCCTCCTCATCGGCGATTCAATTTCCATCGCCTACACGGACCCCGTTCGGCAAGAGTTGGCCGGCGAAGCGAACGTCTTCCGCATCCCGGGCAACGGCGGGCCGACGACTCGGGGACTCGCTAATCTCGACAAGTGGCTGGGCGACCGAAAGTGGGACGTCATCCATGTGAACTGGGGACTGCACGACCTTAAATATATGGACGCGAAGGGCGCCCTCACCGCGGTGGAGAAGGGCAAGCAGCAGGTGCCGCCGGACGACTATCGCAAGAACCTCGGCAAGCTGTTCGACCGGCTGGAGAAGACCGGGGCGAAGGTGATCTGGGCGACGACCACCCCCGTGCCGGAAGGGGCGAACGGGCGGGTCGCCGATGAATCCGTGGACTACAACAAGATCGCCGCGGAGGTCGTGAAGGATCGCGACATCGCCGTGAACGACCTGCACGCCGTCGCCGCCGCCGACTTGAAGACGCTGCAGCGTCCCCGCGACGTGCACTTCAAGCCGGAAGGGTCCGTCGTTCTAGCCCAAGCCGTCGCTGACGCTGTCCGGGCCGCGCTGGGCCTCGAGCCGGCCAATGAAGAAGCGGCGATCGAGTCCGGGACGGCCGTCGACTGACGCCGCTTACGGCTTCATCAGCGCGTCGCGGAAGAAGTTCGCCCGCAGTTCGCGGGCCTCGTCTCGCTCGCCGCTGCCGTGGCCGCCCTCGGGGTAGACCTTCAAGGTGAAGTTCTTCCCGGCGGCGCGGAGGGCGTCCGCGGTGTCGTAGGTGCAGGCGGGGTCTACGTTGCGGTCCGATCCGCCGAGCGTCAGCAGCAGTTCCCCCTCCATCAGAGGGGCGTCGCGGATGTTGGAACTGTCGTCGTAATGCGGGCCGACTTTGCCCATCCAGGCCTCGTTCCACCACATCTTATCGATGCGATTGTCGTGGCAGCCGCAGTCCGCGGCCGCGGCCTTGTAGAAGTCGTTGTGGGACAGCAGCGCCCGCATGGCGCTCTGACCGCCGGCCGATCCGCCGTAGATGCCGACGCGGTTCGTATCGAGGGCGGGGTACTTCTCGGCCAGCGCCTGGATGAACAGCACGCGGTCCGGGAAGCCGCTGTCGCCGACGTTCCGCCAAGCGACGTCGTGGAACGCTTTGCTTCGCCAGTTCGTGCCCATCCCGTCGCACCGCACCACGGCAAAGCCCAGCGCGGCGAGTTCCCGGGCGTGGCGGGACGTTCCCCAGCTTTTCGCGACGAACGCCCCGTGAGGACCGGCGTAGATGTTCTCGATGATCGGCAGGGAACCGGGATCGGCAGTGTCCGGGTCAAAGCCGGGGGGGAAGATGACGGTACCGTAGATGTCCGTTTCGCAGTCGCGGCCCTTGGCGACGAAGCGTTCGGGCGGTCGCCAACCGGTCGCCAGCCGGGCGGCGGGGTCGGCTCGCTCCAGTTCGCAAATGAGGGCGCCGGTCTCCGCGTCCCGGAGGATCGTGACCGGCGGCAGATCGACCCGGCTGAACCGGTCGAACAGGTAGCGGCCGTCGTCGCTGAACGTCCATTCGTGGGTGCCGTCGCCGGGTTCGCGGTCATCCGAGGTGAGGACGACAAGGTCCGTTCCATCCAGATTCACCCGGCACAGATGCTTGTAGTAGGGGTCTTGACCGGGAACGATTCCCCCCGCGACGAACCAGACGCGGCCGTCTTCGATCTTCTCGACCCCTCGCACGACCCAGTCGCCGGACGTGACGGCGTTCAACACGTCGCCGGATCCCGCTTCGATGCGATACAGATGGTTCCATCCGCTGCGTTCGCTGGCCCAGAGGAACGTCTCCGGCCCGTCGGACTCGTTCGCTTCTTCGGGCGACAGCCAGCGAAACTCCGTTTTCTGGGAGTAGTCGACGAAGGAGTCGGGGCGTTCCTCGACCACGACCCGTACCGCGCCGGTCTCCCGGTGGGCGGCGAGGATCTGCAACTCTCTGTGCCCTCGTGGGTTGTGGAGGAAATAAACCTCCGATCCGTCCGCCGACCAACGCCAACGGTTCAGGGAGTACGGATCGGCGAACTGGTCCGTCGGCACGTCGACGCGCTCCCCGCTGTCCGTATCAAAGAAGACCGGTTGAACGAGATCCCGCAAGTCGCCTGGCTTCGGATAACTGATGCGGAACGGCTCGACGGTCCGGTCCGCTTCGGACGCCGGGGCGATGCGGATCTTTCGCACCGGGGCGACCGTGACCCGGGTTACGAGAACCGTACGGCCGTCAGGGCTGACGAGCAGCGGACCGCGGTAGCTGATTCGTTCATAGCCTTCCGGCACGGACTCGCCGTCGGCATCGGTGAGCGGGCGATCGGAGGGACGATGCACGACGTTCCCGCGACGCAGAATGATGGTCGTTTGCCGTGGCCCCTCGGCTGCTCGGGGAGCGTCGTCGGAGTCCTCAGCACCGGCGTCGGAGAATCGCGGATCGGGGCCGGCGATGATCGCCCGGCCCGGCGCGTCCGTCCCGGCGAGCGCCGCGAGCGTCGTTCCCCCCGCGTTCTTGACCAGCCAGACGTGCCCGGCGTAGGTGCCCATGTCTCGGTCGGCGCCAGCCGCGACTTGACCATAGGAGGTCTCCCGCCTGCCGTTCAGCCAGAACAGAGTAAGCGGGCCGTCCGTTTGGTTCACGAACGTCACGGTCGTGCGACCGCCGACGTCCAGGTCCGAACGCGGTCGGTCGAGCCACTGGACGTTTTCAGATTGCGGCCCGGCGCCGCCGTCTCCCGCATCGCTGCGATCCACTTCGCGCACCTCAGAACCGTCCACCTCCCACCGGGCGCCGCGGGCGGAGAATCGCACGGGGCCGGTCGGGCCGTCGGGGTACTCGATGACTCGGAACGGCAGCGTTTTGCCGGTGACTGGCTCACCGCCGCGTCGGGAGATCGCGGCGGCGACGGCGTCGTGGTCGAACGCCGGGTGCCGGGCGCCTTCGCCGGGGCGGACCAGCACGAACTCAGCGGTTTTCGGGCCGGTGTCGATGCGATACCAGAAGTCCGGACCCTCGCTGATGACCCGTGGCTGCACCCGGTTTCGGGCGACCCCGCCGTTGGTCGTCTGCACCCAGCGAGCCGCTTCCGCGAAGGACTCGAACGGGCGATCGGCGCCGACGCCGGGGGCGGCGTGGGGGATCGCCGGGGCGAGCGCCAGCAGACAGAGTGATGCAAGCATCGCTCCAACATGCGGGACCGCGGGACGTTTCGCACGCCTTCATCCCGAGAAGAATGTCGCACCTCCCGCCGCGAAGTTCGTTCGGCAGGCAGGAGCGCCGACATACCGAGCGGCTACGACAGCATTTTGACGAGGACGACCGTGACGTCGTCCGCTTGCGGGGCCGGACCGCGGAAACGGCGTCCGGCTTCGTTGAGGCGTTCGAGGATTTCAGCGGCGGGCCGATCACGGTGCTCCGCAGTCGTTCGGAGAATGCGGTCAGCTCCGAATTGCTCGCCGTCGCCGTTCATCGTCTCTTCCAAGCCGTCCGTCGGGATCAGTAAGAGGTCGCCGGGGGACAACCGCACGGTGGGCCCCAGCTCGATGTCCGGTTCGGGGAGGAGGCCGACGATCGGGGCGGTGCTCTCCAAGCGGACCGGATCGCCATTCGCCGGCAGGTGGTAGGCGATATGGCCGGCTGCGGCGTAGCTGAAGCTGCGCGTTCCGGGATCCAGCACGCCGAGCAGCAGGGTGAGGAACAACGGGCCGAGGTCCGGGGTGATTTGCCGCTCCATCCGGTCCATCACGTCCGCAGGGCTGCGCCCGGGGGCGAGGCCCGCTCGCAGGAACGCACGGGCCTCCACCATGACCAGCGCCGGCCCCAAACCGTGGCCGCAGACGTCTCCGACGGCGATCGCCACCGTGCCGTCCGGCTGCATCACGAAGTCGAAATAGTCCCCGCAGGCTTCTTCCGCCGGGAAGACCGTGCCGGCAATGTCGAAGCCCGGCACCGAAGGCGCCGAGGCCGGGTAGAGCCGTCGTTGCACCGCGCGGGCTGCGGAGAGTTCGCGGCGGGCGTGCTCCCGCTCTCGTTCGCGCGTGAGGTCGCGGAAGGTGACGACGGCCCCCACCACGCGGCCTTCGGTCCGCAGGGGCGAGCAATCGTAGGCGACCGGAAAGCTGGTTCCCTCCTTGGTCCAGAAGACCTCGTCGTCGGCGGATCGTTGCTTGCCGTCCTTCAGCGTCGCCCAAATCTTGCACTCCTCATGCGGGAAGGGGAGACCGTCCTCCCGGGTGTGATGCAAAATCGAGTGCTGATCCTTGCCCAGCAGGTCTTCGATTTGCCAGCCGATCATGCTCGCCGCCGCCGGGTTGACGAACGTGACCCGCCCCTGGAGATCCAATCCGTAGACTCCCTCGCCGACGGAATTGAGAATTAATTCGAGCCGGTTCCCCAGTTCGAGAACCTCTTGAGCAGCCCGGTTGCGTTCGGTGATGTCCGTGGAGATCCCGCCCAGCCCCCAGATCTTCCCCGCGGAATCGCGCATGGGGAATTTCACGGAGATGTAGTCCCGCCGTCCCTCCACGTGCTCGACGGTCTCGTCGAACCGGACCGGGTTGCCCCCGTCGATGACCTTCTGGTCGTTTGCACGGATCGCGGCGGCGATCTCGGGCGGGTGGACCTCCTCCTCGGAATGGCCGACGACCTGATCGCGAGTGAGGCCGAAGATGTCCAGGAAACGCCGATTGACCAAAATGTAGTTGCCTGCAGCGTCCTTCAGGTACACCACCGCGGGGGAATGGTTCAGGAAGGTCAGCAAGACGCGCTCCTGCCGCCGAGCGACCGCGGCGCCCTCCTGCGCCTCGCCGACGTCCTCGATGACGGCGATCACGTACGTCTGGCCCTCCAGGTGCAGCGGCGCCAGTCGCAGCGCGATCGGCAGCTCCTCCCCGCCGCGGCAGAGGGCGGCCAGTCCGGCGGACGCCGGGAAGAACAGTGGCCGGGGGCTCTCGAAGAACTGGGGCCAACGCGCCCGATGGCGAGGCCGAAGCGGCTCCGGGATCAGTTCGGTGACCGAGCGTCCTTCCAACTCGCCGGCGCCCCAGCCGAACCGCCGTTCCGTTTCGTGCGTCGCCAGACGGATGATCCCGTCACGATCTGCGACGAGCGCCGCTACCGGGGCCTCTCTCAGGATCGCGTCCGACAAGACGCTCCCGCTGGCGACGCTTTGCGGAGGCGAGACAGACCGGGCGAACAGGGCGTCGACTTGGTCGGCGTCTAGGTCCGGTTGATCTTGCAACGTTGGCGGCGGGACGGACAAAGACAACCGCGGTGCGGTGAGGGCCGCGGTGGTCTTCGTTGATGGGGTCACAATCTTATCGCGGCCGAGCGACCGTAGTGCGCACGATCGAGCCAGCCCGGGAATTCCGAGGCGGCCCATGGGCACCCCGCGCGACGGAGAACCCCTTCCGTAAACGAGAACCGCGGCCGGTGCGGGTCGCTGCAGGCGCCGGAAGTTCGAGGCTTCGCCCGACGGCGAAAGAATGGGCGGTTTAGGGTGATTGGGCCGGCGGCCAAATCGATTTCAGCCGGTGCACCGTCAGGGTCGCGACCGGGTCGCCTTCGCCCACGGAACCCGTCCTCGCCTCAAATGCGTCCGGGCTGCGGGCGTGGACCGTGTAGCGGCGCCCGCCGTCCACGTAGACCTCCGTCACGGTGCGGTCAGTAAAGATTCGGGCGGACGTCCCCTCGAAGCTGACGTCGATCCCGGCGACGGTCAGCGAGTGCCGGCCGTCCTTCTCGAACCGGATCAGCGTTTCCGTCAGCAGGCCCGCGTTCTCCGTCAGCGCCGCCGACGCCGCCTCGGACGTCAGGTTCTCCCAACTCTTCACGGCGCCGGTTCGCAAGCCGAGCATCTCCGGCGCCGGATTGAACCGCAGCCGAGGACCGTCGGCGGTGTCGTGCAGCGTCAGGTCGTGCGGCAGCGACAGGCACTGGTTCACCGTCTGGCCGGGGAATTGCTTGAGATAGGTGGGCGTGCGCACCCAGCCGATCTGCACGCGGCGATCGCTCGGCGCGTCGTTAAAGGTCTGTGCGGCGTAGAACGCGCCGTGCGAATCCCCGTGGGGCCCGCTCTCCGCCGTAAACGACGCCCCGTCGAACGCCCCGAGGAAATAGCGGTTCTGCGCTCCGTAGAGGATCCACTTCGTCTCGTCGGTCGGGGCGCCGTCCCGCAGGACGGGGAGCTCGAACAGTTCCGGGCACTCGAAGACGCTGCCGCGATCGGGGTGGGTGAAGGCGCCGGTGCGTTCCCACGTTCGCAGGTCGGTCGACCGGTAGAAGGCGATCTGCGCCGTCGGCAGAATCGCGTTGCCGTCCGCGTCCGTGTCGGCGGGTACGGCACGGACCTCCGGCGTGTCCTGCTGCTCGTAGACCGCCATCACCCATCGTTCGGTCGGGGCATGCCAGAAGATCTTCGGGTCGCGGCCGGAGTGCTTCACGACCGGGTTCTCCGGCAGTTCGGTGAAGGTCACGCCGTCGTCGCTGCTCGCCAGGCACTCCCCGCGTCCTGTGCTGGTGAACGCGACGAACAGTCGGTCCTTCCCCAGCCCCGCGGAGTTCTGCGAGTCCACGAAGCCGCCGCCGGAGAACATCGCATCGCCGGGGCCGTTCTGAAACAGAGCGATCGGCCGGGCGGTCCAGCTCACGAGATCCGGGCTGGTGTAGTGGCCCCAGTGCATGTTCCCCCAGGCGATCCCGAACGGATTGAGCTGATAAAACACGTGCCACTGACCGTTGTGGTACACGAGCCCGTTCGGGTCGTTATTCCAGCCCCGACGGGCGGCGAGGTGGAAGGCGTTGCGGTAGGGCCGGGTCCAATCCGCCTGCTCCAGCGCCTCGTCTTCCGAACCGGTGCGGATGCGTTCGAACCCCGCTTTGGCGGCTGCCTCCGTCGGTTGACCCATCGTCCGGAGGGTCAGCGTTTTGCCGGCCACGTCGAACGGCGCCAGCGGGTACGCGGCGGTCCAGTCCGGTTCATCGTCGGTCGGCAGCTGGACGTTGAACGACTGCACCTCCGTCTCGCCGTCGAACAGCCCCAGCCGCACGGCGGCTCCGCCGGCCCCCGGGTTCTTTACCGGCACGAGCAGGTGCGAACCGTCGACCGTCAGCGTCCGCTCCAGCGTCACCGGCGGCGGGGGCACCTCCGCCGCGACGTCCGAGAGCACGATCTGATCGACGTTCACATGCCCCCACCCGCCGGTCCGGGCATCGACGATCTCGATGCGGGCGGACCGGCCGCGGAACTCGCTCACGTCCCAGGTCCGCGGCTCCAGTCGCTCGCTCCCGCCGGGAGCGGTGTTCGGGCCGACGGCGGTTCGCACGATCTCCTCGCCGATCCGCAGGTTCACGCAGGTTTCCCCGGCGTATCCGCCGCCGCCGACCAGCAGGTTGAGGTGATCATGCGAGAGGACGAACGGCGGCGAGGTCAGCGTCCCGACCGGGCGATCTCCGCCGTGGAAGCTGTTGACCAGCCGCTTCCCCAGGAACCCTTCGACCGCCATCTGTCCCGGCAACGTGCCCGCCGCCGGGCCGTCGCCGAAGGCGGTTCCCGTCGTGGTCCAGTCGCCGTAAGTCTCGCCCTCGAAATCCGCGACCACCACGTCCGGTCGATCCTCGGATTGAGCGGGGGCCGCGGTCGTGCAGAGCGCCGCAGCGAAGAATGCGAACTGGTGGAGGCGACGAGGCATTGTTCTTTCTCAAAGGGAGCCGGCACCAGTGTGAAGCCGCTGCGACCTCGGTGCGAACGAATCCGTGCAGATGCCTCGCTACGGGCCGTCGAACGTCTCGACGGCCTGCAAGGCGGCGGCGAGGCGGTTTCGCTCGGCCTGCAACTCAGGGGAGAGCGCTCCCGACAGCGGAGCGGCCGGTCTCTCGCCGGGACCGATCACCGGCCGGAACGCCCCCCGATCGGTGAGGATGTGGGTGCGGGAACGCACCTGCCGACGGGATTTGTCCTGAATGTGCACCCATGTCCGGTCCGGCCGGTCTTCCATCCCGGGGACCCCGAGGCGGTCCGCGAAGCTGACGCCGTTGATCGGATTGCGGGGCGCCGGCAGGTCGCACAGATCCGCCAGCGTCGGCAGGACGTCGCTGAACTCGACCAGCCCTTCGTCGACTCCCGGATCGACGGTTCCCGGCCAGGAGACGATCAGCGGCACGCGGGTCCCGGCATCCGTCAGCGTGCCTTTACCGCCGGGGACGACGACGATCCGCGGCCCGTCGGGGCCGGGCACCGTCCGCTTCGACGTGACGCCGACGTCGCAGCCGTTGTCGCCGAGGAACACGACGACCGTGTTCTCCAACGCTCCCGCTTCCTCCAGGTGCGACAACGTCTGACCGACGAGGCGGTCCATGTAGGCCACCATGTCCGGGAGGTACTTGAGGTTCCCTTTGGAACTCGTCGCCAGCGAGGAGGTCCGCTTGAGGGGATCGTCGGAGTCCGGCGTCGGCTCCCAGGGGAAGTGCGGCAGCAGCATCGCGTAGTAGATAAAGAACGGCTCCTCCGCGGTGCTCGCCCGATCGATCTCGGCCTGCACGAAGGCGTTGTATTCATCCGGCCCGTAGGCGTCGGGCTTCGACCACGGGCCGCGCGTGCCGTCCGGGCGGTCGCCCCAGAAGCTCGGCTCGGCGAATCGCGACGTCCGCGATCCCTCAATCTGGATCGGCCAGAACTGCGAGCGATCGAACCCCAACGCGTGCGGCGTGTCGCGCTGCGTGAGGAACGACAGCTGCCATTTGCCCGCCGCGGCCGTGGCGTAGCCGGCGTCGCGAAACAGGTTCGCGACGGTTTGTTCGCGGGCCGGATCGAGGAACTCCCGATGGTTCTGCGGATCGAAGATCACCCGGGGGATGCCGTTGTGCAGCGGCTCGCGGCCCGTCAGCAACTCGGCCCGCGACGGGGAGCAGTACGGGTTGGAAAAGCAGTGCGTGAATCGCCGCCCGCCCGCCGCCAGGCGATCGAGGTTCGGCGTCTCGTACGACGTGCCGCCGTAGCACCCCAGCGCCTCGACCCCCAGATCGTCCGCGAGAATCAGCAGGACGTTCGGCCGCGGCGCGGACGATTCGGCCGAACCGGCGGCGAGCAGCGGCAGGGCGAGGAGCAGCGTCGAAACCACGGCGTGCAATCAGGAAGGGGGAGGGGAGTCCGTGAAGAGCGTCGGCCGTCGAGCCGCGAGCGCGGGAAGCAGCGTGCGGAACGACGCCACCGTGTTGAAATCGAGATCGGCGACGACCAGCGCCTCCCCCGTCGGGCCGGCCTCGGCGAGGAGTTCGCCCGTCGGCGCCACGACCCGGCTGCGGCCGGCGAACGTCAGACCGTCACCGTTCGTCGGGATATCCGTCCCGCAGCGGTTCACGCCGATGAAAAACGCCTGATTCTCCACCGCTCGCGCCCGCGTGAGGAGATCCCAGTGCTCCCACCGCACGTTCGGCCACGCGGAGCAGTTCACCAGCGCCGTCGCGCCGAGGGCCGTCAACGCCCGGTACTGCTCCGGGAATCGCAGGTCATAGCAGATCGACAAGCCCCACCGCTGCCCGGCGAGGTCGCAGACGACCGCCTCCTCGCCCGGCGTGAACGTCTCCGGCTCCCACGCCCCGGCGCCGTCGAACAGGAACAGCTTGCGGTACTTCGCGATCCGCTCCCCGCTGGAGTCGATCGCCGCGAGGCCGTTGTGCAGCGTCCCGCCGACGTGCTCCGCCACGCCGCAGATCACCGCGAGTCCGTGCGTCGTCGCGGCGTTCCGCACCGCGTCGTAGCCGGTCCCCGGCCATTCGTCGGCATGCTCCCGGGCGGCGTCGCCGTCGTAGCCGGTGTCCGACAGTTCGGGGAGGAACAGCGCCTCGCAGCCCTCCGCCGCCGCCTCCCGAGCAAAGCGGTCGATCCGCGCCGCGTTCGCGGCCACATTCCCGACGACGCAGTCCATCTGACCGAGAGCGATACGCACGACGACAGAGAACCGATGAGAGACGGGGCGGGGAAGGATCGATCATCCCCGCCGCCCCCCGTCCCTTCAATCCGACGCCGCATCCGCCGCGGAATCCTCCCGGGCGTGCGTCACCTTCAGGGCGGAGATGACCACCTCCCCGTACGAGTCCGCCGCGTCCCCCTTGGAGACGTTTGACTGCGTGTAGCACCCGGCTTTGAAGTAGCAGCCCTTCGCCTTGGTCTTCCACGTCAGCTTCAACTCGTCGTCGTACCAGACGCGGACGGCGCCGCCTGCCGCCTCGATCTTCACCGTGAAGGGCGTGCCGAGCGCGTAGTCCGAATCCAGCCGCACGTCGCCGAGGTCATTCCGCTCCACGAACAGCTTCTGGCCCTCCAACCGGATCATGCAGATGTCGTCCTCCTTGTCGTGAATCTGAGCGCAGACCACGTGCTGTTTGACGGGGGGCAGGGCGGTGACGGCGAGCGTCGCGACCATCGTGTGCCGGCCGCCGTCGTCCGTGCCCCAGCAGGCGTCCTTGCCGGTCTCGGCGTTCAACTCCCGCAGTTCGCAGCGGGGGAACCCGGAGCTTTTCGTCGTGTCCCCGCCGCAGGGCGCCCGAAACGCCACGCCGGCCGGCGTCTGGGAGACGTAGAAGAACCGCGGGTCGACGAAGGTCGCCAACTCCGGCTGTTCGATCTCGTCCGGTTTCCCCGGCCGGGCCGTGTCCACCGGCAGCGTGAGGTACCAGTGGGAGAGGTCGAGCCGTTCCCCCGGCGCCGGCGCCTCCTCCGCCCCGGCTGAGACCAGCAGACACCCGAGCAATGTGAGGGACCGCGTCATGGCGAAGGCTTGATGGGGGAGGGGGGCACGAGATCCCGGCCGGCGGGACCGGGCCGTGGGGGAGCGACGTTACGCGAGCGCCTTCGCCGAGAGCGTGCGCAGGACTTCCGGGATGTTGGAGGTCTGCCACGCTTCCTGGAACTTGCCGTCGCAGATCCGCACCCAGGTGATGCCGCGGAAGGAGGCGGAATCCTGCGTCGGCGGGAAGCCCAGCCCCTCGCCGCTGTGGACCCCGACGGCGCTCCACCGCACCACGACCTGATCGTCCTGGGCGAGGACGCCTTCGACCTGAATGCGCAGGTCCGGGAACGCGGCCAGCAACGGGTGATAGAGCCGCTGCTTAAAGCCGTCCGGCCCGCAAACCGGGCCGTCGTCGGTATGGCAGACGCTTTCCGCGGTCAGCAACTCGTCGATCGTCTCGGCGCGGCGATGGTTCCAAACCTCCTCGAACCAACGCGTGGCGAGGGCCGTCGTATCGAGCGCCATACCGCTGCTCCAGAGGCGTGAGAGGCCGTCGACCGGCCGAAAGCCCCATCGTCCCGTCCCCCGCCCGCCAACGCCAGAGGCCGCTCCGAGCGCCTCAAGCCCGGCGCCGTCCGCCGTCAATCAGTGTCGAAGGGCAGCAGAGACCCGTGAGAGCAGGAGAGGCGGACATTGCAGCGTGCCACTGGCGTCTCGCCTTAGGTTTCGTCACATCTCCGAACGCTGGTCGTGGAAGGCCTGCTGGCAAGGTGAAGGAGGCAGCGATGGCTGTTCGTCCACCACCTAGAAATCCCTACCAGCAAGACACTGTAAAGATGCGATGAAACCTAAGGCGAGACGCCAGTGCCACCGAACGCCGTGAGCTTGAAGGCCCGTTCCTGGGACGCAAGCAATTACCGGACAATGAGTTGTGACGCATGCGAGGAGCGCGCTTTTGTCTTGTTTCGGCCCGGACTCGGTCGAGTTTCGGCGTTCGCAGATGATCTCTAACACGGGAACCGCGGCCGGTTGGAGGGCAAATCCGGGTTCTCCGCCGTCCGCAAACACCCCGTAGCAGCGGAAAACTGCGCCCCTCTACCTTGTCGTAAGCCCATGAGAGACAAGAGGTGTCGCCCCAATGAGCCGCTGCCAAGCTCACGGCGTTCAGTGCCACCCGCCCGCCGGCACCCAATAGTAGTCAAGCTTCCTGCAGGACGTCCAAAAGGCCCATTGCTCTTGCAAGCAAGTCGTCATAAGTCATGATCTGGATGGACTCTCCGAACGCGAGGTTCCGACGGCGAAGCTTAGTGCGTGTGCGATTTGTTAGCATCGAGTCGCGTCCGAGGATGACAAAGCCTCGCGGGGAATACGCATTTGGCAAACGCTGGCGTGCGTATGGTCCATTCTCCTCCAGCCATTCATGCCAATCTAAAACCTGCTGTTCTGCATGAACGAGTTCGCTGCGAGGATGCTCGTTCTTCGTGTATAGCTCTAAGTTAGAGGATTCTAGCTCGACTAGATCGATTAGGCCTGAATGGCGGACCAGGGCATAGTCCATCTCGTACTCGGATCCCAGCCGATGTTTCGGGATGATTTGGCTGTACTCCGCGCCGAATAGAATCGGATTTTCGGTGATCCATTCCTGTAGGCTATACTCGTTGCGAGACTCTGTGTCCAACCTCGCTCGAAGTTCATCAATTGCATATGAAAGTGAGGACAGCAATCTGTCCGCGGTGCTTAGTCGAGTAAGTTCAGCGGAGACGGCCTCGCGCATCAGTAATAATTCAGCTGGCGCGTACCCGCGGGTCCCAGTCGCTTCTCTGAGGTAATCTGCCGAGTCCACGAGCGTCCCAGGAGAAGCGGTAAGCTTGAACCGCGACAACTTTCCTTCCGCGTCCGGGATTTGGAATCCTTCCAACAGCATCTTCCGGTGATAACGAGCCAGTTCAGGCTCTAAGTTCGGCGTGTTGCAATACACAGGGACCTCTGCTGCACTCGCCATCGCTAGAGTGCTCACTATCTCACGCTCCACTGCATTCTTATCTTCACCCGCTTTGCCTTCGCCGACTAGCATGTCCATAAGATGCAAAGCGCAAATCTCCAAGTTGGTATTGATTGCATATGCGATCATGTGGAAGACTGGCTTGTCGCCGTCTACGTCATATATTAGCTCGCGGCAGCTCTGGATAAGTGTGTAGGTGCCTTCCTCTGGGGTATCCTCTGCCTTTAGTTCTTCGCTTAGCTTGGCGATATTTTTTGCCGCTGAATCATCGTCTCCGACGACGCCGGTAAGTAATCTCAACGGCTCACGCCACTTATCGGTTCGCTTTCGGATGTTGCTCTGGCCGGGCACCTCAGTCGAGGAGCGTCGATCGGCGACACGATTTCCAGGGTTGCGGGCTCTGCCTTTCGTTGCCTTGGGCATCGAACGGTTCTTCCGTAGATATGGGGTGTGAAGCCGGCGGCAGGGCAATTAAGTATAAGCATTGCACGCCGCCGCGAACGGAAACCATAGCGGTTACTATGCTGCGTAATCTGTCCTGCTAATCGCCGAAACCGTCGAGAAAGTGTTTCTGTGCTGCGTTAAGTCCGTTTGTCAGCCCCTTAGGATTCTTTCCCCCGGCCTCGGCCAGATCCGGCCGGCCGCCGCCGCCGCCGCCGACCTCTTTCGCCGCGACCTTCACCGCGTCGCCGGCTTTCACGCCGAGTTTGACCAGGGCGGGGGAGACGGCGGCCAGCAGGGCCACCTTGCCGTCGACCGCCGTGCCCAGGATCAACGCGACCGGGGTGCCGGCGGCTTCGCCCTTCTTGCGGAGCGTGTCCGCCAACGTCCGCAGCGCCTCGCGGGGGGCGCCGTTCAGGTCGTGGGCGATGATCTTCGCCGTCGTGCCGTCGGCCAGCGCAACCGTCTCCGCCTGCTCCAACAGCTCCTCGGCCCCGCCGGCGGCGCTTTTGGCCGTGGCGACGGCAAGCTGCTTGCGGGCCTCCTTCAACTCCTCCTGCAACGCCGTCGCCCGGCCCGGCAACTCCTCCGGCTTGCCCGCCTTCAGGATCTCCGCGGCCTGCTTTAGCACGGCGCCGGCCTCCCGGGCCTCGCGGATCGCCCGCGGGCCGGTCACCGCGGTGATGCGGCGGACGCCGGTGCCGACGCTCTCCTCGCTGACGACCCGGCACAGCCCCAGCTGACCGGTGTTCGTGGCGTGCGTGCCGCCGCAGAATTCAATCGAAAAGCCCCCGGCGTTCACGACCCGCACGCGGTCCGGGTATTTCTCGCCGAACAGCATCATCGCCCCCTGCGTCTTGGCCTCTTCGAGGTCCATCACCCGCGTATCGATCGGCGAGCCGCCCATCACCAGCGAGTTCACGCGGTCTTCGATCTGCTCCAGTTCCTCCGGCGTGACGGCCTGCCGGTGGGCGAAGTCGAACCGCAACCGGTCCGGCTCGACGACGCTGCCGCGCTGGGTCGCGTCCTTGCCGATCGTCTCGTGCAGGGCGTGGTGCAGCAGGTGCGTGGCCGAGTGCGCCCGCCGAATCGCCGACCGCCGATCGGCGTCCACCGCGGCGTGGACCGACTCCCCGGCGTTCAACACGCCGGCTTCGAGGTGCCCGAGGTGCACCGTCAGCCCGCTCTGCTTCTGCGTGTCGGTGACGCGGAACCGCATGTCTCCGGCCGTGATCTCTCCGAGGTCGCCGACCTGACCGCCGGCCTCCGCGTAAAACGGAGTGCGGTCGAGGATCACGCCGACCGGCTCCGCGTGGCCGCCGTCTTCTAGGGAAATCTGGTCCAGCGACCGGACCAGCCGTTTCTGGGCGACGATGCCCAGCAGCACGGCGTCGGACTCGGTCTGCTCGTAGCCGAGGAACTCGGTCTCGCCGTGCTCCTTCTTGAGGGCGTCCAACGGCCCAGCGGACATGACGTCGTCGAACCCGGTGCGGCCGGTGCCTTTGCTGGTCGTCTCGTGTTCCTCACGCAGCGCCTCGAACCGCTTGCGATCGACCTTCAGGTTGCGGCGGGCGGCCATCGCCTCGGTCATCTCGATCAGCACGCCGTAGGTGCCGTGCAATTCCCACGCGGCGTCGCCGTCGATCGTGGACTGGCCGTCGTCCGCGGCCCGCTTCACCGCGGAATCGAACCGACGCAGGCCGCGTTCGACGGTGGCGAGGAAGCGTTCCTCCTCGGCCTTCACCGTGTCGACGGTGCTGGCGAGGGTCTGCGTCAGTTCCGGGTAGGCGATCTTCAGGCTGTCGACGACCGGCTCGACCAGCGAATACAGGAACGGCTCCGCCCGCCCCAGCAGGTAGCCCTCCAGCGAGGCCCGCCGGAGCAACTGCTTGACGACGTACTCTTCGAGGTTGTTGCCCGGCCGAACGCCTTCGTGAATCGCCATCGTGACGGCGCGAGCGTGGTCCGCGATCCGGCGGACCGGGCGGCCGGTTTTGGCGTCGTAGTCGTAGGGCACGCCGACCGCGGCGGCGGCGGCTTCGCACAACGGGCGGAGGGTGTCGATCTCAAAATTGGCCTTCACGCCCTGCAGGACCGCGGCGGTCCGTTCGAGGCCCATGCCGGTGTCGATGTTCTTCGCCGGCAACGGCTTGAGGTTGTTCGGCGGGGCGCCGGTCCGCTCGAACTGGGTGAAGACGAGATTCCAGATCTCCGTCCCTTCGTTCGCAGGGTTGAACCCGCCGGGGTGATGGAAGATCTCGCTGCACGGGCCGCAGACGCCGTCCGGGCCGTTCGTCGGGGCGCCGGCCGGCCAGAAGTTGTCATGCTCGCCGTGGCGGCGGATGCGGACCTCTTCGAGGCCGACTTCGTCGGCCCAGATCGCGGCGGCTTCGTCGTCGTCCTCATACACCGTGACGTTCAGTTCGTCGGGGTTCATCCCGAGCCACTGCTTGGAGGTGAGGAACTCCCACGCCCACAGGATCGCCTCCCGCTTGAAGTAGTCTCCGAAGGAGAAATTGCCCAGCATCTCGAAGAATGTGTGGTGCCGAGCCGTGACGCCGACGTTCTCGATGTCCCCGGTTCGCAGGCACTTCTGGCTGGTGACGGCCTTCTTGAAGTCCGGCTTGCCGAGGCCCAGGAACTCCGCTTTGAACTGATTCATCCCCGCGGGGGTGAACAGCACGGTCGGGTCGTCCTTCGGAACGAGGACGTCGCTGGGACGGCGGACGCAGCCCTTCGTCTCGAAGAAATCGAGGTAGGCGGCGCGGAGGTCGTCGGTCTTCATCGGGCTTCAGTCCGCCGTGGCCGACAAGCGGCGCGTTCGGGAGGCGTGGAGTATCGGGCGGGGCAGGGTACCGGCCGGCGGGAACGCCCCCAATGCCGGGCCGGTTCCGCTTCTGAAGAGAGCCGGGACAGAACCGGGACTGAAACACGCTAGGGAAGAACCGCCGCGGCGCCGTCCGACAGCCGAACGGAGACCGGCCCCGTCGCCTCCGCGACCGCCGCGGCGAACTCCATGGGTGACCCGATGGTCTCCCCGTTCACGGCGACGACCCGATCCCCGACTCGCAGCGGACGCACGATCGAACTATCCGCCGGTTGAGCCTCGTCGTCGACCAGAATGACGAACGCGCCGGTCGGCAGCGGTTCGCCCGGCGGAACGAGGGCGGCGGCAGTCGGCCAATCGACCCGGACGCTCCGCACCGCAATCCCCCGCGGCACGGAATGCACGGCCGGCCATCCCCCCGCCGCCCGGCCGGTCGCCGCGGCGGCAAGCGTCACAGTCGCCGTGCGCCGCTCGCCGGTGCGAGGAGTGATCGCCTCCAACGAAACCTTCGCCCCCGGCGGCGACAACGCGACCAGCCGCACGAGGTCCGCCGCAGACCGCACCGGCGCCGCGATGCCGTCCGGGTCGGTGAACCCGACGATCCAGTCCCCTCGACCCAGGCCGGCGGCCTCCGCCGGGCTGGAGCCGCGCACGTCGTCCAGCAGCGCCGCCCCGGGCGGGGCCTGCTCGCCCAGTACGGCGAACGTCGCGTCCGCCGTGATCGTCGCCGGTTCGACTCCGAGCAGGCCGTATCCGACCGGCTCCCCGGCCGCCAACCCGTCCATGATTCGGCGGAACGCCCCGGTCAGCGGAACCATCCGCGGCGGCAACGCCTCGCCGTCGTTCGGCTCGACGAGCAGGCCGACCAACTCCCCCTCTTCGGTGAACACGCCCCGGCCGGAGGAACCGGGCGGCGGGGGAGGCGCCAGCTCCGTCAGCGTCCCGAACGCATGCAGCACGCCGGGGCCGGGATCGTCACGGGACCAGCCCGCCCCGGTGCCCGCCGCGGCGGCGGGATAGGAGAGGCCGATCGCGGCGATCGTCCGGGCGGTTCCCGCCTGCCCTTCGCCAAGTGGGAGACAAAGCACGTCGTCCGGTTCGACGGCTGCCGCTGAGAGACGAACGGTCGATAGAGGCGGGTGGGACGTCGTGAACTCGAACGTCGCGAGTCCGCTATGCGCGTCGGCGGCGAGCACGCCCGCCGGGAACGACCGCCCGCCCGGCAGGCGGACGAAGGCACGCACGTCTCCCGGCGCCCGACCGCGATCCCGCAACTCGTTCGCCGTGGGGGCGAACGCCGCGGCCCGGAACGTCGTCAGAACGACCGGATCGCCCGACGGCCCGGTTAAAACAACTCCGAACTGCTCCGCCAGAACTTCCTCTCCCCGCACATCGAAGGGGCCGACCGGCCGCGTCGCGGGCCGCGACACTCGAACCTCGACCACAGCGCCCCCGCCCGCCACGTTAGCACAGGGCGGAACGGTCAGCGAAGCGGCGAGGAGCAGGAGCGTCACCGGCGGTCTCGGCGGGGGGCGGCGGTCACTCGGCTTCGACGGCGGCGGGTTCCGCGTCCTCGCCCTGACTCTCGGGGTCTTCGACGCCGCGAGCCTTGAGCACGCCCTCGCGGATCGAGGCCGCCACGTCCGGGTTCTCCACCAGGAACATCCGCGCCCGCTCCCGCCCCTGACCGATGCGGGTCTCGCCGTGGCTGAACCACGAACCGCTCTTCTGAATCAGCTTATCTTCGACCGCCAGGTCCAGCAGGTCGCCTTCGTAGGAGATGCCGGAGTCGCTGAGCATGTCGAACTCCGCGATGCGGAACGGCGGGGCGACCTTGTTCTTGACGACCTTCGCCTTCATACGGATGCCGGTCGTGACGTCGCCGTCCTTGAGCGTCGCGATCCGCCGCACGTCGATGCGGACCGAACAGTAGAACTTCAGCGCCCGACCGCCGGGGGTCGTCTCCGGCGAGCCGAACATCACCCCGATCTTCTCGCGGATCTGGTTAATGAAGATGACGGTGCATTTGCTGCGGGAGATGGCCCCGGTCAGCTTTCGCATCGCCTGACTCATCATGCGGGCCTGCAGGCCGACGTGCGTGTCGCCGATCTCGCCGTCCAACTCCGCCTTCGGGACGAGGGCGGCGACGGAGTCGACGACGACCACATCCACGGCGTTGCTTTTGATCAGCATTTCCGCGATCTGCAACGCCTCCTCGCCGTACGACGGCTGCGAGACGAGCAGGTCCTCGAGGTTCACACCCAGCCGCTTCGCCCAGCTGGGATCGAGGGCGTGTTCGGCGTCGATGAACGCGGCGACGCCGCCGCTCTTCTGCGCATTGCCGACCACCGACAGGGCGAGCGTCGTCTTGCCGCTGCTCTCCGGGCCGTAGATTTCGATGATCCGCCCCTTCGGCAGGCCGCGGCCGCCCAGGGCAAGGTCCAGCGAGAGGGCGCCGGTCGGGATGCCGGGGACGCCAGCGTTCCCGGAGTCCTTGTCCAACCGCATGATCGAGCCTTCGCCGAAGGCTTTCTCGATCTGGCCCATCGCATTGGCGAGGACAGCGGCGGTGTCCTCGCCGGAGCCGCGGCCGTTCCGGCTGGGGACGTTCTTCACGCGGTTCTTGGCCAACGGTTCAGCTTTCGGAGGGGGACGTATGAGACGGGACGGCGGCGACGAATGGACGCGAACGCGTCAAGCGGCGGTGCGAGTGTATCGACGATCCGTGACCGCGTCCGCCGGGGCCGCGGCGGGCGTGGGGGTATCGAAGGGCGGGAAGGGCAACCGCCCGTCGTGACGCCGCGGGGCTGCCTGCGGGACGGAGGCGAAGCCGTCGAGCTTCGCCCGCATCGCTTGGGCCGCGGCCTGAGCGGCCGCGACTTCCGCCGGGGTGGCGTTCAACTTCGCCGCCATGAAGGCGATGAAATCGATCCGCCGCCCGGAGCCGAGCGACGATCCGGAGGCGTGCGATGGCCGGGTGATGGTGGTGAAACGGGCGGTGGGCATCGGTTCTTCCATCCGTCAGGGGAAGTGGCGCCGCACGGACGGCCACCACTGAACTAACGAATGGTATTGGTGCGTTCAGTGTCTCGCAACGGCGAATCGCTCGTCTCGGGCAAAAAACTACTGAACAGAACCGCACCTCATCGGTCATCCCCCATCCGTGGCGCCTGCGGCGCCATCGAGCAACAAGCCCAGGTAGCTACGCCGTTCGCTTTTTTTCAGACCGAGTTCCGCCGCGAACGCCAGTAGAGCGTCCCGGGTCGCATCGAGCGTCTTCTCCTCCGCCGACGCTTCGATTTCCAAGTACTCGCCCAGTCCCTCGACGAGATCGCGCGTCACCTCATATCGGAATGCACCGCTGGGCGAATCGGCCTGAGCGACGTGCGCCGTTCTCCGGGACTTGGTCACGGTGAATACCTCCCGGAAGCCCAGTCGCTTCAACGCTTCGGTGAGGACGTCCACTTCCTTTGCCCCGGCAGCGAGTTTCGGCTCAAACTCCTCCCGTGTTTTGGTGGTCGCGTCCACCTTCGGCCCCTTGTAGGTCATCCGGCCGTGGGGGACGCCGTCGGAGCCGGTGACGACCCGCACCCGCAACGCTTCGTCTGTTTCCGCGAAGTCACGTACCGGGTGATTGAAGTAGATGTCTGATTGCGTGACCGGTTCGCCGAACTTAGCTCCCCGATCCGCGAGGGCCGCGAGAACCGCGTCGGCAGCGTCGCCCGGCGGGAGCGGGAACTTCAGTTCGACTTCGTACATTTTGATTACGGGCGGGAAGCCGTTCGGCGGGCGGTTCAGGCGGCGTTCGCGGCGGCGGCGATCTCGCGGAGGTAGGGCCAGGTGAACAGGCCCGTGTCATGCCCGCCCTGCCACGTCACCCGCAGGGCGTAGTTACCGGCGAGGGCGACCTCCTGCGGGGCGATCGTGTCCGGCACGGTCGCCGGATCGAGCAGGCGCCGGCCGGTCGTCTCCGAGACGCACGCCGCACAGGGGCAGGCGATTCGCAGCGCCCGAAACGGCAGGCGAGCCGAAAGGTCCGGCCACTCCAGTTCGAGGACTCGGGCGGCGCCATGCACGCGGATCGCCGTCGGCGGGCCGGAGCGGGCAGTCTGCGGATCGGTGGATACGGGCATGGCGTCAGTCTAGCGCGGCGGGCGTCGACCCGCTTGTCTCTGGTGGGGGAGTCGGCGAGGGAGTCAGCCCGGAGTCATTGACTCCCGTGTTGCGCAGGACGTTCTCCGCATTGCGGCGCAGGCCGTCGGGGCCGGGGCGGTCGAGCGGGGTGCCGTCGAAGGCGGCGTGCAGGTCGGCGTCGCTCATCGCGACGATCGCGGCGGCGCTCGCGGGGGCGAGGTCGGGGCGGGGGGCGAAGGCCGGGTCGGTCGTGCGAGCCGGTTTGCGGTTCCAAGGACAAACTTCCTGGCAGATGTCGCAACCGAACAGCCAGTCGCCGCAGCCGTCCTTCAGGTCGTCCGGGATCGGTTCCTTCGCCTCGATGGTGAGGTACGAGATGCACCGGCGAGCGTCCAACACATGCGGGGCGATGAAGGCGTCCGTCGGGCAGGCGTCGAGGCAAGCCGTACAGGTGCCGCAGTGGGCGGACTCGTGCGGCGGGTCGTAATCGAGCAGGGCGTCCGTGAGTATCGCCGAGAGCAACAGGTAGCTGCCGGCTCGCTTGTTGAGCAGCAGGGTGTTCTTGCCGAACCAGCCGAGACCGGCCCGGCGGGCGAAATCCCGTTCGAGCAGGGGGGCGGTATCCACCACCGTCCGCGTCCGGCCGCCAGGATTGTGCTCGTGGAGCAGGGCGGCGAGCGGCTTCATCCGCTGGCGGAGCAAGTCGTGGTAATCGACGCCGCCGCGGGCGTAGCGGGCGACTTTGCCGAAGCCGGGCGGCGGGTCGACCGCGTCGGGCGGGTCTGCGGTGTGGTAGCTCGTGGCGAGCATCACCACGCTTCTGACGCCTGGCAGCACTCCGTCGGGATGGGCGTAGGCGTCGCGGCGACGCTCCATATAGCCCATTTCGCCGTGAAAGCCGGCCGCGAGCCAATCGGTCAGCGCGTCGAGCGTGTCCGGCCGTGCCGCGGGGGCGACTCCGCAGAGGGTGAAGCCCAACTCTGCGGAGCGTTCCTTGAGGGCGGCGGTGAGCGCGACGGGAGACACGCCGCGATCGTACGCCCTTCAGTCCCACCACAAAGGCAGCGGATGACCGAGTTGCAACGCTCGGCGGAGCAATTCGAGGCCGTATTCGGTCGGGCCGTCGATCTCGTGTTCCTCCTCGAACGTGTCGACGCTCAGACCGTCGATCAACTCCGCCACGCCGGGCGGCAGATCCGCCGGGTCGTCGTCTTCGTACATGACGCCGAACGCCGCGTAATGCTGATCGATCAGATCTGGACAGAGCCGGTACAACTCGTCGGCCAACGGGGCGACGTCCGCGGGGGTCGAACGGAACTGCACGACGACGCGATTTCGATCGATGTCCGACAGGTCCAAGCCGAATTTACGATCCCACTCCGCGAGGCGATCGACGACCTGCTCGTTGGTCACGCCGTAGTTCGGGCCGGCGGTCCCGGCATCTCGCAGCGGTTGGAACTTGTCGTCAGACACGGCGAACCGGGAGTGAAGGGCGGCTTGGACGGTTAGGTGCCGGGTCTCCTTCGCACGCCGTCGGAGCGGCGGGTGAAGACGGGGGCGGTCGGTTTCGAGAGGTCCGGACGGTACCGGTAGTCGAGGGCGTCGAACTCCAGCAGGCGGTCGAGCGTCGTGGCCCGTTCCTTCACGACCCACCGGGCCATCGCCCCGCGGGCACGCTTGGCGAACAGGGCGACGATCCGCGGCGGCCCGTCCGCCTTCTCCTCCTTGAACGCCGGCGTGACGACGTGAACTCCGGGGAGCGGGGCAGCTTTGGCGTATTCGCGGGAGGCGAGATCCAGCACGATCGGCTCGTCGTCGAGCGCAGCTAGATCCTCTTTCAGCAGGGATTCGAGGCGATCGCCCCAGAATTCGTACAGCGTGCCGGGATTCGCCTTGGTGGCCTTCGGAAACCTCGTGCCCATCTCCAACCGATACGGCTGAATGCGGTCGAGCGGGCGGAGCGCTCCGTACAACCCGGAGAGGATACGGACCCGCGGCTGGGCGAAGGCAAGATCGTCCGCGGTCCAATCGTCGGCGGCGAGGCCGTCGTAGACGTCGCCGCGGAAGGCCCGCACGGCGGGGAGACTGTTCTCGTCGGTGAACGGCCGAGACCAGTCGCGGAATCGAGCGTGATTGAGTTCCGCGAGACTCTCGCTGACGCCCATCAACTCGGCGAGATTCGCTTTGGAGAACCGCCGGAGTCGTTTCACCAGACGCTCCGAGTCGTCCAGCAGCCGCGGCTCGGTCGGCGCGATCTTGCCGGGCAGGGGCGGTTCGCAGACCCCGTTCTCGGGGACCGGCGCGAGCGTTTTGGAAGGGGAGAGAGTCAGCAGCACGCCGACATTCTGACCGGCCTCGTCGTCATCGCCAGTCGCCTCGCGAAACATCGCGGGCGACCGCCGGGACTCTCGCGGGAGAGGGTTCCGGCGGCCGCCCGCGGGTCGGGTCGACCACTCACACCCTGCTCTTCGGGCGGCGGGGGACGTTCGCATGACCCCGCCGGCGCGGATTTCGGACCCGAACCCCCGTGGAACGATTCACCGTTCACGGATGCCGGAACTCCGCACCAAAGCAGCCCGGTCCGCCTCAAGTCCGAGAGGGAACTCCCTCGCCGACGAGCCGCGTCGAGCGGCTCGCGATCAGCGGCTGTGCGGGGGCAGGGGGGCGTCGTCGCCGTCGTCCGTGCCGAAGCCGCCGTCGAAGGTGAAGAGGTCCCATTCCCGGGGACGGCCGGGCTCCATGGCCTCGGCGTCCGCCGCGAAGTCGCCGGTCTGGTCCGCGTCGTCCATTCGCAGGCCGGCCTCGTGGGACTGTTCGCCCTGTCCGCCCCAGCCGTCGCCGCCCCACAGCGCGGGGCCGGCTTCCTCCTGAGAGAGGTCGGCAGCGTCGCCGAAGTCCTCGGCTTCGCTCCAAGCGGTCTCTTCGGCTTCGAACGCTTCGGCGGCGGCCTCGGCGGGATCGAAGTCACTGACGAACCGCATCCGGTCGGCCGCGGTTTGAGCGGAAACTTCCGCATCCGGGTCGAAGCCGGGGGGAATCCCGTCGTCGTCGCCCCACAGGTCCGTGACCTCGGCGAGTTCGTCGTGGCCGGTGGCCCGGAAGCACTCGGTCAGGCATTCGTAGGCAGCCCGATTCCACGGGGCGGGGATCGCCACGGCGGCACGAGTCAGCGGTTCGAGGGCGTCCTCATGCCGATCGTCGGCCATCAGAGCCTGCCCGACGAGGTAATCGCGGGCGCTTTCCAGCGGACCGGCATGTTCGACTCGATCCAATTCCGCCAAGGCGGCGGCGGGCAGACCGAGTTGCAGATAGCCGTCGGCCGCCATCAAACGGCGGACCGTTTGGCTGGAGAGCGTGTGGGCGGCGAGCGCCTCCGCGACGGTGGCGTCGGCGGCGGTCATGTCGGCGGCGAACGTCATCGAATCTGCCTCTGGTCGGCGGTCCGGGGCGGGCCGGGGGAAGTC
>NZ_WTPX01000054.1 GCF_013036045.1 Alienimonas chondri | reverse complement strand
GCTATACCTCGGCAAGCTCCGCGACTATTACGCACAGCAGGGCGGCGAGGGCCGGGCGGTCGGCGGCGGTCAGGCCGATTGCGGCGGCCAACGCGACGCCGGCGGCGAGGGCGAGGCGGACATCAAGAGACTTCATCGGTGATCTTCGGGGTGTGAAGAGACGGGAAGGGTTGTGGACGGACGCGGGAACTCAGCGGTTGCGGTTTTGCTTGGGCCCCTGCTCGCCTTCAGCGAGGGCGTGGAATTTTGGGTTCATAAACTGGCTGCGGAGCACGTCCGGGCGGACGACGCAGTGCAGCGGGGACTCGCCGGTCCCGGTCACAGGCGAGATGTTCTTGAGAAACCGTTCGACGGCGGTGTGGGTCGTCGCCTCCACGGTGCGGACGTTGCGGCACTGTTTGACGCGATGAATCTGATCCTCCGGCTGACCGTCGCGGGCGCCGGCGGCAATCTTGTAAACGCGGTCCTCCTCCAGCGGTTCGCCGTCGACGGAGACTCCGATCAGCCGCTCTCCGGCCGGGGCGGTACTGTTAAAGTCCACGTGCACGTTGGTGCTGGGGCGGGCCAGCCAGCCGCCGAACAGGCGATCCGGGTCCGAGGAGAACACGTTTTCGAACTCGCTCTCCCAATACGCCTTTAACTGCGCCCCGGTCGCCCCGCCGATTTTCAGCGGGAGCGGGGTCGGCAGCCAGTTCCAGAGGTCGCCCTCGGTGACGGGGCCGGGCGCGGTCGGCGGGGCGAAGCGGTACCCGTTGCTCAGGCCGATCTCCGCGTCCGCCTCCTCGCGGATGGCGTCGGCGATCATCCGGTCCAGCGGCGAACTCATCACGTTGTACCGCTCCAGCCACACCTCCGTGCGGCCGATCTCGCGGTCCATCCGGTCGCGGTGCGGGGCGAGTTCTTCCTCGACGATCGTCTTGACCGCCGGGTCCTCAAGGAAAGCCTCCGCCCGCAGTTCGAGCAATTCCCAGCGGCGGTCGACGATCTGCCCGTCCTTCACGGACAGGTCCAGCACGCCCATCAGCGAACCGAACGCCCCGGCTTCGACGACCCACGTCTCGCCCCGCACGATCGGTTCGTAGGTGCGTTCGTGCGTGTCCGACGACAGCAGCACGTCCACCCCCCGCAGGGTCTCCGCCAGTTCGACGGACTTCATCAATCCGATGTGGGTGATCAAGACCACGACGTCCACCGGCCCGCCCTCGACGTCCTGCCCGGCGGTGAGCTTGTCGATCGCCGGTTGCAGAACTTCCCGGCCGCGGAAGGAGAGTCCCTCGCTCATATAGGGCGGCTGGCGGGTGGGCACGTCCGGGTCGGTGAAACCGATCAGGCCCACGCGAACGCCGTTGACCTCCTCCACCCGGTACGGCTCGAAGGCCAGTTCGCCGGTCGCGGCGTCATAGATGTTCGCGGACAACAGCGGATAATTGAGCCGCTTCGACAGGTCGAGCAGCCTTTCGGTGCCGTAAGCGACGCTCCAGTTCCCGGGGATCGCGTAATCGATGCCAAGCGCGTTCATCGGCCGGACCATCACGCCGCCCTCGGTCCACGCGCCGGGGCCGGAGCCTTGGAAGGTGTCGCCGCCGTCGATCCGCAGCAGATGCGGGCGAGTTTCAGCAAGTCGGTCAAAGGCGGTTTTGATGCGGCTGAGCCCGCCGGCGCCGCGGACGCGCTCGTCCGTATGCTCGTTCCAGAACAGCTCCGGGTGCGGTTCGAGCTGGGCGTGGATATCGTTGACGTAGGCGATCGACAGCGTGCGGACGCCGTCGGAAGCCGGTTCGGCGTCGGCCGCGAGCCCGGCCGGGACGGCGGAGAGGATCGGGGCCATAAGCGTCGCTCGGACGACCAATTGTTGTGGAGTAGGCATAGCGATTTCGTGGACGCCCGCGCGGGGGCGTCGAGTGCGGAGATTGACCGGGACCGCCGCCGCCGGGACGACGCCCGACGGCAGAGCAGGTTGAGAGAACTCAGCGCCGTCTGATCAGGCGGAAAGGCGGGTCGTATCGGAGGGCTTCCCCGGCGACTTCGGCGTCGTGACCGGCAGGCCCGCGGCGGTCCACGCATCCCACGAGCCGGGGACGGTGCGAGCGTCGAACCCATGTTTCCGCAGCAGGCTCGCGCCGACTGTGGCCCGATAGCCGTTGCCGCAATACACGACGACCGGCCTGGAGCGATCCAGTTCGTTCAGCCGCTTCGGCAGTTCGGGGAGGAAGATATATTTCGCCCCCTCCACATGACCCATGTCCCACTCCGACGGCTGGCGGATATCCAGCAATTGCATCGCGTCGGTCGGGAACGCGTCGTGCACCTCGCGGACGGGCATCGTTTTGAACGAGTCGAACGGCCGGCCGGACTTCACCCACGCGGTCATGCCGCCTTTTAAAACGCCCCGCACCTCCGTGAGATCCACGCGAGCCAACCAGTCCTGCGGCCCCACGGCGTCCGCGGTCTCTGGGACAACCAGGGCGATCGGCTTGTCGTAGTCCAGCGTCCAGCCGCCCCAGAGGCTCATCACCTCGTTGTAGCCGAGGTCGGTTGCCCCGCGGATATGACCGCCGGCGTAGCCGAACATCAGTTGCGTATCGACTAACTGCACCTCGCCGCCCGCGATCAGTTTCTCGAACGCCGCGGGGTCCAGCGCCTCCGGCGCCGGACGGTCCCCAAGAATCTTCGGGCCCGCCGCGTTGGCCTGCTTCATCCGCGGCCAGTAGTAGGGGATCGCCGGCTGAGCGGCGAGGAGGGCGTCGATGAAGTCCGCCTGATCCTCGATCCGCCAATACGGGTTGGCGTCCCGTTCGCGGCCGAGCGTCGGCGTGCCCTTCGGCTTCTGGATATTCGCCCCGCACGGGGAGCCCGGGCCGTGGGCCGGATGGATCGGCAGCGCGGCCGGCAGGTTTGCATAAGCCGTTTGCACGGACTGATAAAGCTTCTTCGCCAGGCCCTCGGTGTTCTTCACCCCCATCAGGTCCGGTCGGCCGATCGACCCGATGAACAGGAAGTCCCCCGTGAACAGCGCCCATGGGCGGTCGGCGCCCTTGGTCGAGGCGACGTAGGACATGTGCTCCGGCGTGTGGCCGGGGGTGTGAATTGCCCGGAGTCGGACGGAGCCGACCTCCAGCGTATCGCCGTCTTTCAGCTTCCGGTCGATGGGGAACCCGTAGTCGGCGCCGCCTTCGACGCTGGCGGCGATCCTGGCGGTCCCTGTGCGATCGGCCAGTTCGCGGGCGCCGGAGACGAAGTCGGCGTGCACGTGCGTTTCGATCGCCAGCGTGATCGTCACGCCGTGCTCCTCAGCGAGCTTCAGGTACGCCGCGACGTCGCGGCGGGGGTCGATGACCGCGGCGACGCCGGCCTCGGTATCCGCCAGAAAGTAGGAGTAGTGGGACAGACCGCCGCTTTCGACGACCTCCAGCACGACGCCGTCCGGCGTCTCCCCCTTGGCGGGGCGGCCGGACTCGCCGGCCCGGACCACCCGGGCGGCGTGCGGCAGGAACGCGGCTCCGAGGCCGAGGGCCCCGGCGTGGCCGAGCAATTCGCGGCGGGTGACGAGCGACATCAAGGTTTCTCCGGACGATCGGAAGGGACGTTGGCGATCGCGGCGACGGGGAACGCCCCGCGACGTCCCACTCTTCGGCAGGAACCACAATCAGTCAATAGTTTGTTTGACAGTTTGTCGAAAGCGGGCGGCGGGCTATGATGAGGTGACGCCGAGTTCGATTCCGCGGGAACTGTTCCCTCCGGCGGCGCCCATAGGGCCGCTTGAGCGGCGTTCTCGGATCCCCAGCCCCCTTCATGCCGATGCCCACAGACGCCGAACCGGGTCCGCCGCCGCAAGCCCGCATCTACGAACAACTCGCCGGCGTGGGGCATGCGTTGAGCAACTCGCATCGTTTGAAGATGCTTAATCTGTTGGCTCATGGGGAGAAGACGGTCGGGCAGCTTGCCGAGGCGACCGGCCAAACGACGGCCGCCGCCAGCGCCAACATTCGATTACTTCGAAACGCGAACCTCGTCGCGGCCCGCAAGCAGGGCCGCACCGTGCACTGCCGTTTGACCGATGACCGGGTCGGCGAGTTGTGGCTGCGGCTGCGCGATTTGGGCGAGGTCGTGCTGCCCGAGGTGCGGGAGACGATGCGGGAGGAGTTTGACGACGCCTCGCCCATCTCGGAGCGGGAGTTGTTCGCGGAGATCGAGGGCGGCGGCGTCACGTTGTTGGACCTGCGGCCTGAGGAGGAATACGCCGCCGGTCACCTGCCCTCGGCCCGCAGCGTGCCGTTCGACGTGCTGGGCGAAGCGGAGCCGGACCTGCCGCGGCAGGGACCGCTGTACGTCTACTGCCGGGGGCCGTTCTGCGCCCGGGCCGTCGCCGGGCACCGTTTGCTGCGGAAGGCGACGCGGGCCTCCCAGCGCCTGCGGTTCAGCGTCCCCGAATGGCGGGCCGCCGGCCTGCCCGTGGAGTGACCTCGACGTTTCCGGGGCAGACGCCGTCGGTGGATCCGTCGTCGCAGCCGACCGAACGTCCTTCACGCGGCGCATTACATTCATAGAGTACCCCCGTTCGCTCCCCCGACGTTCAGATTTTGCTCCGCGACCGCCCAGGGACTGCGTGGCGGTCGGTCAGCGGGGTCGCCGATCGGGCAGCGGCGGGGCAGATCCGGTCAAAGCGTCAACCGCCTCTTACCGAGGAGACATCAATGCACCGAGGACCGTCCCCGATCCGCCGTAGCGTCCAAGCGGCCTCCGTTCTGGCCTTGGCGGCGGTCGCGAGTCCCGCCGCCGTCGCCTGTCCCTACTGCGATTCGGACGTCGGCCAGCAGGTCTGGGCCGGTATCTTCAACGAGGATTTCTGGCTCAACGGCCTGCTGACGACGCTGCCGATTCCGGTTATGGCGCTGATCGTCGGCGTGATCCACTTCGGCCTCCCCTGGCAGGCGGACCGGACTTCTCCGAGGTCTAAAGAGGGGCAAGCCCCGAAACAAGTCTATCCCGAACCTGAGAGAGTTTCCCCCGTGCCGGAATAGAACCCTCCCGCCCTTCAAGAAGAGATTCGATGAATCACCGCGATCGACGCCCGTTGATCTCGTCGGCGACGATGATCGGCATCGGAATGGGCGGTTTCGTGGACGGCATCCTGTTTCATCAATTGATGCAGCTCCACAATATGCTCTCGGCCAAGTTCCCCGTGAGCGGCGCCGTCGAGCCCTCGACGCTGGCGGTGAATCTTGAAATTAATATATTCTGGGACGGGCTGTTCCACGTCTTCTGCTGGATCATGACCGCCTTCGGGCTCGGCCTGCTCTGGCACGCGGTTCGTCGGCCCGACGTACCGCTTTCCACGCGAACGTTCATCGGTTCGCTCACCCTCGGCTGGGGCATCTTTAACCTCGTGGAGGGGGTGATCGATCACCACATTCTGCAAGTCCATCACGTGGTCGAGACACCGAATCATCTCGTCTGGGACCTGACCTTCCTCGGCGCCGGCCTGCTGCTGGTTCTGCTCGGAGGGTGGCTGATCTGGTCCGATTCGAGCGAGGCGCCCGCCGGTCCCGCACGCCGCTCCCCTGGAGTCTCGTCATGAATAATCCGCTGACGAAAACCGCATGGTCGCCCTACGCGGTCGGCGCGGCCATCGGCGTCTTAAGTTGGTTCGCCTTCGCCACCGCCGACCATCCGCTCGGGATCACCTCGGCCTTCGAGAATACCGCCGCCCTCGCGGGCCAGGCGGTCGCCCCCTCCCTGGAGGAGACGCATCCCTATTACGTGGACAAAGCCAAGGAGGGAGAATCGCCCAAGATCGGTTGGGAGTGGATGCTAGTGGTCGGCGTGTTCGTCGGGGCGCTGCTGAGTTCGCTGTCCTCGGGCGATCGCACCAATTTAAAAGTGCCGCCGCTTTGGCGGTCCCGATTCGGCGAAGGGACGGCGAAGCGGTTCGTCGTCGCCTTCCTCGGCGGTGCGGTGATGATGTTCGGCGCCCGGCTCGCCCAGGGCTGCACGAGCGGCCATGGGATCAGCGGCACGCTTCAATTGGCGGCGTCGAGTTGGCTGTTCGTCGCGGCGATGTTCGCCGCGGCGGTCGCCACGGCTTTCCTGCTCTACGGAAAAGAAGGAGCGAACAATGTTTGAAGACCCGACGCGGCTCGTTTTAGGTCTGCTGACCGGCGTCGTCTTCGGATTCCTGCTCCAGAAGGGGCGGGTTGCCAAGTACGGCGTGATCCTCGGCCAATTATTGCTGAAGGATTGGACGGTGGTGAAGATTATGGGCTCCGCCGTGGTCGTCGGCTCCGTGGGCGTCTTCGCCCTCGTCGACGGCGGTCAGGCTTCGCTGCATATCAAACCCCTGCTGCTCGGCGGCGTCCTCGTCGGCGCCGTGCTGTTCGGGGCGGGCATGGCCGTGCTCGGCTACTGCCCCGGCACGAGCGTCGCGGCCTGCGGCGAGGGGCGGCGGGACGCGATGGTCGGCGTCCTCGGGATGCTCGCCGGGGCGGGCCTGTTCGTGGCGCTATACTCCCCGCTTCAACCGCTGATCCACGCTTGGGGCGATTACGGCAAGCTCACCCTCCACGAGTGGCTCGGCGTCTCCCCGTGGTTGATCGTCGCCGGCCTCGTGACCGCGAGCCTGCTGATCGTCTGGTTCGTCGAGAGCCGGCCCCATCGACGCGAACCGGCAGAAACGCCCGGCGCCCGCCACGCCGCCGGGTGATTTGAGCGTTTACGGATCTCCATAGAAGTCCATGTCGCTCTCGGGCCGTCGCCTGAACCAAGCGCGTTCACCCCAACTTCGGCCCGACCTTCCATTCAGGAGCACACGAATGAAGACCTTCATGGCCCTCGGCGCCCCGGCCCTTGTGGCGGCGCTGCTCGTCGCCGACCCGACCGGCACGCCCGAGTTTCAATATCCCGTGATCGAGGGGCACGGCGGGATCGTCGTGCTGCCCAACGCCGCTCAGCAGCCCGAGAAAGATTCCAAGGTGTTGCTCGACATCACCTCCGACGCCAAGTCGGGCGGCGTCATTAAAGGGTTCGATAGAGCGGGGCTGATCCTCAACCAATACACGCAGGCCGGGGCGGGAACCGACGACGGGTTTAAAATGGCCCTCATCCTTCACGGCCCGGCGACGAAGGCAGCGCTCCGGGACGAGGCGTACGTGAAACACTCCAAGCCCTACGCCCAAGCCCAGGGCGATTCGTCCAACCCTAACCTCGATCTGATTCGGAAACTCAAGAAGGAGGGAGTCGAAATCTACGTCTGCGGCCAAGCGCTGGCCCACCACGGGTTCGCGACGGACGAGGTCGCCCCGGAGGTCACGATCGCGGTGTCCGCCGCCACGGTGAATATCAACCTGCAGACCGACGGCTACGCCTACATCCCGTTTATGAACTGACGCGGAGGGCGTCGCTCTAAGCGGGAATCAACGTGCAAGCCCCGCCGGCGTCGGGGGCCGACACGACGCCGGCGGCGCGGAGGCGACGCGCTCCCGCGAAGTTTCCGGCACAGGACTGAGCCTTGGCGAAGGTGGCCGCGGGACGGTCGACGCGGGCGGCGTCACGACCGGCGGTTGAGGATAGTGCGCGCCCCGCGTCGACGCCGAAACTTCGACGCCGCGGGCAAAGCCTCCGGCTCGCGGGGGAGCGGGGCGGGTCGGCGGTCCAGTCGCCGCCCTTGACCGGCAGACCCTGCGCGTAGTTCTTGACCATGTCCTTCAGCTCCGGCTGATCGCACTCGAAGCCCATCTCCTCGGCCCGCTTCAGCGTCTCCTCCGTGACGTCGTCGCCGACATTCATGAGGTCTTGCAGGAAGACTTTCAGGAAGGGAACGGAAGCTCAACGAAGGCGGCGGGCCCTCAGGAGGGGACCGCCTCCCAGAGCATCGCGGCGGCGGCTAGGACGATCACGCCGGCAAACAGCTGTTGCAATCGGTGTGCCGGTAGCCGGCGAGCGATCCGTGAGCCGATTTCCAAGCCAACGACGCCGCCTGCCGTAAACAGGCCAAGCGGTCCCAGCGGCAGCCGCTCGCCGCCGATCTGGTGCGAGAGAAAGCCGGACAACCCGACCAGCGCCACGACCAGAAGCGAGGTGGCGACCGCCCGTCGGATCTCCATCCCGGCCAGCAGGACGAGAGCGGGCACGATCACGAAGCCGCCGCCCACGCCGAACAGGCCCGACAGCACGCCGACGAACAGCCCCGCCGCCGCCAGCACGGCCGCGCACCGTGATGTGAGCGCCAGCCGGCCGGAGTCTCCCGTTCGACAGGCGGACTGCGGAGCAGGGTGAAACGCCTGTGCTTCGTGTCCGGAATCGGGGCGGGCGGTCCAACCCATGCGAGCCGCCGCGAGGAGCATCAGGCCGGCGAAGGCGGCGAGCAGCACGTTTGGCGAGAGCTGCCCCGCGACCCACGCCCCCGCCGGCGCCCCGAGCATCCCGGCGACTGAGACGATCAGGCCGATGCGCAAGTCCAGCAACCCCTCCCGCCAGCGCCGCACCGCCCCCCAGGCCGCCGTGGCGCCGACTGTCGCCAGCGACATGCCGACCGCCGCCTGCGGAGAGAGCGCGTGAACGTAGACCAGCAGCGGGACCGCCAGCAGCGAGCCGCCGCCTCCGGTCATGCCGAGCAACGCCCCGACGATCGCGCCGGAGAGAACCCATGGCGCGGCTTCGATCATCGGTCGTCCAGCAGGGGATGCCGCTTGCGGAGGTGTCGGTCCACGCCGTCGCAGAGGAGTCAGCGTATCTCGAAGACGGACTCATTATGAACGCGGTACGCCGCCTGGGTACCTCGGCAGGCGACCTCCACGAGACCGACCCGCCGCATCACCGACCGGCGCTTCGACGTAGAAGCCCGCGACATCTCACGGGCCTGGGAGAAGGCGGTGACATGGGCCTTCGCCTCCCGATGCCGGAGCAACAGCCGGATCCACTGCTCGTCCGCCAACGCCTTGAAGGATTCGACGACGGGGCGGATCGACTCGGGGCGGACGGGGGGGCGGCCGTCAGGGCACTGCATCGTGGTCTTCCGATTGCGGGAACCCCACCCCCCACCGCTTCTCCGCCGCGAACGACCGTATCAGTTCCGTCGCACGGCGTTGGAGCATCGGCCGGTTCGCTCGAAATCCGTCACGTTCTGCAGCGTGGTGCGGGCGATGGCGGTCACGGCCTCGCGGGTGAAGAAGGCCTGATGGCCGGTGACCAATACGTTCGGGAACGTCAGCAAACGGGCGAAGACGTCGTCCGTCAACGGGTCGCTGGAATGATCCTCGAAGAACAGGTCCGCCTCCTCCTCGTAGACGTCGATTCCCAGCGAACCCAACCGGCGGGTCTTGAGCGCGTCGATCACCGCCCGCGTGTCGATCAGAGCCCCACGGCTGGTGTTGATCAACATCGCTCCGGGCTTCATCCGATCGAGGAACGCGGCGTCGACCAGGTGGCGGGTGTCCGGCGTCAGCGGGCAGTGCAGCGTGACGAGGTCCGACCGTGACGCCAGTTCGTCCGCTGCGACGTATTCCACGTCCTCCGCAAGAAGCGCCTTGTCCGGCTCCGTGTCGGCGGCGAGCACATGGCAGCCGAATCCCAGCAGGATGCGGGCGACGACCGCGCCGATCTTCCCGGTCCCGATCACCCCGGCGGTCTTGCCGTGCAGGTCGAATCCCATCAGACCGTCCAGCGCGAAGTTACCCTCTCGGATCCGGTCCCTCGCTCTGGGGATTTTGCGGTTCAGCGACAGGATTAGCGCGATCGTGTGCTCCGCGACCGCGTGCGGGGAATAGGCCGGCACCCGCACGACCGTCAGTCCCAGCCGGTCGGCGGCAGCGAGATCGACGTGGTTGAACCCGGCGCTCCGCAGGGCGATCAGCTTCGTCCCGACTTCGGCGAGAACCTCCAAGGCTGCGGCATCGACCGAGTCGTTCACGAACGGACAGACCGCTCCGGCGCCGGCGGCCAGCGGCGCGGTCTCGGCGGTCAGCCGCGGTTCGAGGAACGTCAGGTCGTGGCCGAACGCCTCGTTCTCCCGGGCGAAAAACTCCCGGTCGAACGGCTTGGCGCTGTAAACGGTGAGTTGCATGACGAATCGCGTTCGGTGGGATCGTGAATGAGGCGAGGGCCGTGGTTCAGCCGCGACCGCTGCGGTGCAGCCAGACCGGCCGGGCGCTGTGCCGGAGGACAAACCGCGACGTGCTGCCGACGAGGAACCGACTCCACAGGTTGCGGCCGCGGTCCGCCACGACGAGCAGGTCCGCGTCCTCCGCGGCGGCCCGATCGCACAATGCCTCGCCGACGTGGTCGGTTTCGGCGACCTCCGTGCGGACGTCGTACCCGCGTTCGCGGAACGGCGTCGATGCAGCCTGGACCGCGCCTTCGCACCGATCCCGCACGGCTTGGCACATCGCCGCGTACTTCTCCGCCGAAACGGCGCCCGAGGAATCCGCGAACGCCCACTCCGGCGGGTCCGGCAGCGTGAGCGACAACAGCGTGACGCGAGTTCCTTCCGGCCAATCGAAGCCGGCGAGGGCGTAGGCGGCGTCGGTTCCTCCCGCCGATCCGTCGCACCCGATCAGCAGCCGCGGCGGACGATCTGGGGCGCCGGCGTCGCCGCCGGTCGCGTCCAGTTCATCGACCGTCGCGTCCGGATCCGCGGTCCCCCGGACCACCAAGACCGGGCAGGCCGCGTGCGTGGCGAGGCGGTCCGAAGTCGAGCCGAGCAGCGCCCGTTCGACGGCATTGTGGCCGACGGCGCCGACGACGACGAGGTCCGCCCGGAACCGCCCGGCCTCCGCCAGCAGTTCTTCGGCGGTCGACCCGTGCAGAACGCTCGTGCTGACGTGCTGCGTCAGGTCCGCGAAGACCGTCGCCTCCTCGGCGACGGCCGCGTCGGCGGCGTCGCGGCAGCTTGCCATCAGCGGCGGCCACTCGTCGCCGAGGCAAAACGACAGCGATCCGGGCGGCAGCTCGACCGATTTCGTCAGCCGAACGGCGGGCGGCGACGGGAACGGCAGCCGGGCCAAGTACCGGGCAGCCCGCTTCGCCGGACGGGAGAGGTCCGTCGCCATCAGCACGCGGCTCGGGGCTTCGACGGCGACTTGCGGAGCCGGGGCGGTCAGAGTGGTCATTGGTGCAGATTGGCGAGGTGAAACAGATCGACGATGCATTTCCCCCTCGCAGACCCCGTGCCGTCGCCGCGTTCCCCGTCGTGAGGCGCCGGCGATGTGCTCTGCCGCCCGCCCGACGTGCGGTACCGCACACGCTGGACGGGATTCGCACGCGACCTCACGCAGCCGGACTCGATCAGGCGAGATCCGCGAGGAGACGCCCGCAGAGATAGGCGAGGGCCGCGGCCGCCCCGCCGATCGCCAGCGACTCGAATCCGGACTGCCACCAACGGGTGCGAACGATCCACGCCTTGGCGGCGCCGATTCCGAAGAACGTCGCAGCCGTCAGCCCGGCGCTGACGCCCGCGGTCGATCCCCCGACGCCCCCGTCGCCCCCGCCGACCGCATACGGCAGCAGCGGCACGGCCCCGGCGACCGCAAAGGTGGCGAACGTCACCGCCGCGGCGGTCAGCGGGTTCGGCGACGCGTCGCTGGGTACGCAGTCAGCTGAGGCGAGATCGGTCCGCTGTCGGTCCGCCTTCGTGCCGAGGTAGTTCCCCGCGGCCATGCTGAACCCGTCGCCGACAAGATTCGCCACGCCGAGGATCAGCACGATCCGCGGCTCCAGCCCGGCCCCCTCCACGCCGGAGACGACCGCGAAGGTCGTCACCGTCCCGTCCGTCGCCCCGTAGACCGCATCGCGGAGATAGCGGCCGGCGATCGGGAACCGCGGCGGCCTTTGCGTTTCAGCGGAGACGCGAGCTGTGTCGTGAGGGTCGGGCATCGCAGTTGCGCGGTCGTCGGGAGGGAACGATTCCATACACCAACATCCATGCCGGTTCGCCCTTGGCGATCACGCTCCTTCCGCTCGCCGGGCTGTCGCTCGTCGTATTCGGTTGCGACGTGGCGCTCGCGCTCCGCGGACCGACTCGGCGGGCGCTTGCGGCCCGGAGCACGCGGTGACCGCCTCCGTGACCACGACCACCGCCGCCGCGACCCTCGGCCTGCCGGGCCGCCGAGAGACCCGCGTCGGGTGGGGCGAACCAGACGCCGCCGCCGTCGTGCTGCTCGCCGCGGCGGGCTTCGGACTCGTCTACGCGGTCTCCTGAGCGTCGTCCGCATCCGCGTCCGATTCGTCGTCGGCGATCGGTTTCACCCCGAGGCCATGCCGTTCGATCAGCCGGTACATCTTCCGACGGTGCACGCCGAGCAGTCGAGCCGCCTCGGCCTTGTTCCCGTCCGTCTTCCGCAACGCAGCTTCCACGGATTCCCGTTCGCGGTCCGCGAGCGTCGTCGCGGGCGGTCGGCGGGCTGCGGGCGGCGGATCGCTCTCACGCTCGGACGACCGGTCCCGCGGCGTCGCGGTTCGGCAGACGTCCGGCGGGAGGTCGTCCGGCGTGATCACGCCGTCGTCGGCGAGAATCAACGCCCGGTCGAGGGCGTTGAGCAACTGTCTGACATTTCCGGGCCAGGGGTAGGTACCGATCGCCTCTCGGGCGTCCGGATCCAATTTCGCTTTTCCCGCGAGCTTCATCTCCACGAAGGCCCACCGATCGTCCCCCCGCTCGCGGAGCGGCGGCAGATCGACCGACAGCACGTTCACTCGGTAATACAGGTCCTCGCGAAACTGACCGGCCGCGACCTCCGCGGCCAGATCCCGGTTCGTGGCGGCGACGACCCGCACGTCGACCCGTCGCTCTCGAGAGGACCCCACTCGGCGGAGCGACCCATCTTCAAGGACGCGGAGCAGCTTCGGCTGAAGAGCCGGCGGGAGTTCGCCGAGTTCGTCGATGAACAGGGTGCCGCCGTCGGCGACCTCGAATAATCCGGGCTGTTCCTCCGTCGCGCCGGTGAACGCCCCCTTCTCGTGCCCGAACAACTCGCTCTCGACCAACTGCTCCGGCAGGGCCGCGCAGTTCACGGTGACCATCGGCCGGTCGGCCCGGCGGCTACGTTCGTGGATCGCTTTCGCCGCGACCTCCTTGCCGGCGCCGCTCTCGCCGGAGATCAGCACGGTGTGGTCGGTCGGAGCGACCCGGCCGATTAGCGCCGTCACCTGCCGCATCGCGGGCGAGGCGCCGATCATCGTCACCTTCGCGCGGTCACGGCTCAGCAGCGTGCGAAGCCGCACGTTGTCGCGACGAAGTCGTCGCCGATCGGCCGCGATCCGGCAGCGGGCTTCCAGCTCCGGCAGCGGAAACGGCTTGGTCAGGTAGTCCGCGGCCCCCAGCTTCATCGCCTGCACGGCCGAGTCGATGGTGCCCTGTCCCGTCAGCACGACGACCTCCACGCCGGGCTGTACCTCAGCCAGTCGGTCGAGCACTTCCAGCCCGGTGAGCCCGGGCATGTTCAGGTCCAGCAGGACGACGTCGAAGTCCGTCCGGCGGCAAGCGTCCAGCCCCTCGCCCCCATTCGCCGCCGCGGTCACGCGGTGGCCACGGCGGACCATGAACTCCTCGCACAGGGCACGAAAGTCGGCGTCGTCCTCGACGATCAACAGCGACAGAACGGGGTCGGCGGCCATCGGCCCGAGGGCGTGCGGAACGTGGACGAATCGGTTTCGGCGCCGGGAATGCTACCCGGGACGGCGGCGGGTCGCCCGCCGACCGTATCGCCGCGCCTCCCGCCGCCGCCGTGTTAGCCACGCATTCGCCGCCGACCTCAACTCAGCCGTGGCATCCAGACGCCCCGCCGCACGCGAGACCGGCCCGCGAGATGGCCGCGGAACTGGGGGCCGACTCTTCCGCCGGCCTCACGCGGGACGAGGTCGCGCGGCGGCAGGCGGAGTACGGCCCCGACGAGCTGATCGAGGCGGCCGGCACCCTCACGCAGAACCGGATAACGGTCACCGCGCTGGAGACCGGCGGCCAACGGGTCGATCTCCCCGCCAATGCGCCCGCCGACGCCGTGAAGGGACCGCCGTTCCCCCTGCTGCTCGCAGCCGCGGCCCTCTGAAACGACGCGGAACCGGCGGAACGACGCGGAACCGGCCTCCGGGGCCGACGGCGGACCGAACGCGGTCGGGGAACCGACCGAGGCCGCCTTCGTGTTCGCCGCCGCACGGAACGGTCTCGGCAAGGTGGCACTCGAACGCTGCTACCCGCGGATCGCGGAGGCGCCCTTCGACTCCGACCGCAAACGGATGACGACGGTCTACTAACTCGACGCCGCGGACGACGTCGCCTTCAAAAATCAGCTTCAGGACCGGCGTGCTCGACCGCAACTCCGCCCCATGGAAGACGGCCTCGTCCGCCAGTTTGCGCAGCACAGCCGGCCGAAACGACCGGTCCGGCAGGGCGTGGGGGTGGTGAACGATGTCGGGCCGCACGTCCGACAGTTGCCGTCGCACATCGTCCGTCGTCCATAGTAAGGCGTCGGGCCCCCAGCCCCGCCCGTTCCCAAGCCTCGACCGTCGATGTCAGGTCCGTCTCCAGATGGGCGGCGAGGTACACCATGCGGTTCGCGATCTGTCCGTCGGCGGGCGGATCCTCAATGCATTCCGGGCGGAAGTGGACCGTGCGCCGCAGTGAATCCAGACACGCGGCCGCCCACGGGACGCTGTCCTTGGCGAACGCGGCTTCGCTGTGCAGCCAGCCTTGATTCTGAGAGGAGGCGGCGCGGCCGAGTTTCGCGGACGACTCCAAGATGGTCACGGGAACGCCGGACTGCGTCAGACGGGCGGCGGACGCCAGACCAGCGAACCCGGCGCCGACGCTCAGGACGCGGTTGGGGCGAGGCGAGGGCGACATCAGACCGTTCTTTCAGGGAAAGGTTCTGGGGGATGCGAAGGTGCGGGAGAAGCATCGGCGGCGCCGTTACGCCCGCCGGCCGCGGCAGATCCAGACGCTGCCCCCGAAGTGCCGAAGGACGTGGCGCGAGACGCTGCCGAGATGCACGCCGAAGGTCGACGGCCGGCCGCGATCGCCGACCGCAACGACGTCCGCCCGACACGTTTTCGCCCGACGAACGATCTCCGCGCCGGCCCGCTCGCCGGTTCGCACGTCGACGGTCACGCTGGCCCCGGTCTCCCGCAGGGGTTCGGCGAGCCGTTCGAGATCCGCGATGCGGGCGTCCTTCAACTCCTGGAGCATTTCGGCGTCGATCTCGTGCATCGCCTTCGACATCGCGACGTACATCTCCATGACGTGCAACAGCGTGATCTCGGCGCCGCGACCCCACTTGTAGGACGCCAATTCGCGGACGGCCCGCAGCGCCTGATCGGTTTCGTCCACGGCGACGAGCGCCCGCAGAGGATGCGTGTCCGTCACATTGGTTGCCGCCCCGGCCCCGTCGCGAAGACCTGTCGGACGCACGACGAGCGCCGAGCAGCCCGCGTGGGTGGCGACGGTGTCGGAAACCGAGCCCAGCAGGACTCTCTCGACGGCCGACTGTCCCTTCGCCCCCATCACGATCAGTTCGCTGTGGGAGGAGGCCGCCTCCGCGAGGATCTGGTCGGACACCGCCCCGCGGCGGACTTGGGTGCGTACGAACTTCGCCATCGGGCGGAACGGCTCGGCGGCGTCGGCCACGCTCGCCGCGGCGTCGGCGTGCAGCTTGGCCATGATGTCCGGCCAGGCCGCGAACAACCCGACGCTGGTCGGCTGCGTGGGGGCGGTCACGACGTGCATCACCGTGACTTCCGGCGCCTCCCGATACGGCAGCCGCAGGGCCAGCCAGGCCGCCTCCGCGGAGTCCTCGGCGAAATCGGTGGGCAGCAGAACCCGCGGCGCCCCGGGGTGCGGGCGGAGGAGGTCATGAACGGAGTCGGCGGCGGTGGGCATCGGAGGAGTCCTCGGAGTGAATGGCCGTGCGGCCGGAAACCCCAAGTCGTCGACGCAAGAGCCGTTCCGCGGTCAATTTCCCTCCCGCCAAGCGCCGCCGCGTGCGGACCGGGCGCACTCCAGGTCTCTCTCGCACCCGAACCGTGCGGTTCCGCACGCCGCCGGTGGTCGGCCGACGAATCCGCGGTCAGTCAGACGCCGGGAGCGGCAACGTCAGCGTAAACGCCGCTCCGCCGCCCGGCGCCCGTCCCGCGTGAAGAGCGCCGCCGTGCGCCTCGCTCAGTCGAGAGGAGATCGCCAGTCCCAGCCCGGCGCCCCGCTGCTTCGTCGTGAAGAACGCTTCGAAGGCCCGCGTCCGCTGCTCCTCCGTCAGACCGGGCCCTTCGTCCGTCACCCGTACGGCGACGGAGTCCGCGGATGACTCCGTGTCGACCTTCACCGCACCGCCCGGGGGGCTGACGGCGATCGCATTCTCGAAGAGGTTGCGGAACACCTGCTCCAGACGAAGCCGGTCCCCGACCAGGGAAACCCCGGCGGCCCCCCCGTCCTCCAGCCGAACGCTGTCGACCGCGTTTTCACCCTCGACCGCGGACCGCCACGCACGTCGCCACACTTCGCGGAGATCGAGCGGCCCGGTCTCCAACCGCACGGGCGCCGCGTATTCGCGAACTTCTTCGTAGAGACGCGTCAGGTCCGTCAACGCGGCGGCGACCTTCCCCAATGTCGGGAGCCGATTCTCCGGCACATCCAGAGCGACGACATCCAGCCCGGCCCGTGCCCGTTGGAGGGCGTTGCGACCTTCGTGGGCGAGCCCCGCGACGGTCTCGCCGATCGCCGCAAGCCGCTCTGATCGCAGGGCGCGATCCTGGGCTCGACGCAATTCGGTCACGTCGCTGCCGATCAGGACCGCGGCGCCGCCCTGCGGACCGGCTTCGCCGAGAAGACCGCCCCACCACAGCATCTCCCGGTGTTCGCCGGATCGCGTCGTCATCGAACACAACGCCGCCTCCACGCGGCCGCCGCCGAGGACCGACGCCGCGGGCCCCCCGCGGCCGCGGGCGAATGCGTCCCCCCAACTTCGCCCGTTCAGCGCCCCCGGCCGCTCGCCCCTAAGCCGCTCCGCCGCGGCGTTGCAGCGGACGATATGTGCGTCCGGTCCCACGACCGTCACGCACGCCTGCGTCGTGTCGAGGAGAACGCGGGAGAAGTCTCGCTCCCGACGGACCGCCTCCGCCGCCCGGCGCTCCTCCGTCACGTCCCGGACAAACCAAACTTCGTGGTGGTCGTACCGATAGCGGGCGGTCTCCACGGTGCGAGGCGAGCCGTCCGCGTGGACGATCTCCTCGGTGCGAACCTGCATCTCATCCGGACCGACGTCGAATTCGTAGCTCCTCTGGACCGCGTCGGCCGCGCGGCCGTGCAGCAGCGAGAACCAGGCGTCGAGCGTCGACAGTTCGGCCCGTGAACGCCCGGTCATCCGCTCGACCGCCGCGTTGCACAGGACCGCCCCGGTCCGCCGGTCCGCGTACACGGCGCCGGCGGGCAGGTGTTCGACCATGAAGCGGATCTGACGGTCCCGCTCCGCGACGGCGTCCTCGGCCGCCCGCTGGACGGTGAGATCCCGCACGATGCCGGTGAACAGCCGCCGGGCCGGCAACCGGACCTCGCCGACGGCGAGGTTCATCGGGAAGGTCGTGCCGTCCTTTCTCAATCCTTCGACGTCGCGGCCGACGCCGATAATTTTCGCCTCGCCGGTGGCGAGGTAGCTCTCCAAATAGCCGTCGTGCTCCTCCCGAAACGGACTGGGCATCAGCACTGAGACGTTCTGCCCGGGCAACTCGTCCACGCCGTATCCGAATATCCGGGCGGCGGCGGCGTTCACCGACTCGATCCGTCCGGTCTCTTCGATCGTCAGGATGCCGTCGACGGCCGCGTCCAGCACTGCCCGCAGCCGCTCCGCCGGATCAGCCCTCGCGGGCTTCCCGTCCGCCTCTCGGTTCTGCATCGGACCCGAGTCTCTGTGCGACGCCAGCACCGGACAACTCGCTCCCGGCTGGCTCACCTCCCGCGGGGTCGGCGGATCGTTCGGCTGATTCACGGTGGCGCTGTCTGAGGCGTGCGAACCCGCACGGCGGTAAGCGGAACCGCGTGGCCGCTGGCGGGAATCGCACAGTCTGTCGATCCCCGCAACCGTTACCAAACCCCCTTTCACCTTTATCCCGCGATCGCGTCGTGGTTCATGCACGTTCGCACCGGCAGATTCAGAAAATAAATATGATGGTCGCCTCGGACTACGATCCGCTGAGCCAATCCGCCATGGCCCCGGCCCGGGAGGCTTTTCCGAACCTGTTGAACGGCTTTCGGATATTGCACGGCGCTGCCTTCGACGGCGACGCCTTGGACCTGCGGCGGAAAAGAATTATCGCTTTGAGAATCGCGACGGCGGTGCGGTGCGAACGCTGCATCGACGCCCACGTTCACGCATCGTTCAAAGCCGGCGTCACGACGGCTCAAATCCACGAGGCTGCCGCCGTCGCCGTCCTCATGGGCGGCGGCCCGGCGAAGACATAGACCTGCGGAAATTCCACGCAGCGCTGGCGGCCTTTGACGATAGCGGCGAAGCGGGGCGAGACGGGCCTCTCGCAATTTCCAAACTTAAGGTCCACGCCCGACGTAATAATCTGCCGTTCTCCCAGCGACGGGGAGCCTATAACAAGACCCCCGCAGACCACCTTTTCAATTCCAGAATGTAATCTATCCTCGAAGTCGGCGAGATATGACAGCAAATCACACAGCGCTTCGGCCGCCTTCTCCCTCGCGCGAGCGGTCGTTCTCCTTGCCCAAGAACCGCTTCTTCTATCGATCCCTAAGCGATGAATCCGCCTCGCCTCCGGCCCAGATGCGAACCAGCTGCAAGCCGGATGATAAGACGATAAGAGGATAAGAGGATGACGTTTCCGTCATGGACGGCGTCTCTTTCCGAGGCCCCGGTCTACTCCGGTGGGAGCCGATGGCGTTGCCTTCGCAAAGCAGGCAGCATTTTGAGCCTGTTAAAAACAATCACGAAGGATCCGCCCGGGCAGAATGCCGGCAGAGGCGAGCCAGTGGTCGCCGGCCAGCGTCTCCGCCAGCCGCTCTTTCAGCAGTCGTTCGACGATCCACAGGTCGTGGGCGATCTCCTCGCCCCCCCGGCCGCCTGCCAGCGTCTGGCCTGCTGGTAAACCCCCTCCCCGGCGGGAAATCCCGCGGCAGGTAACGCCAGGGGCAGCCGGTTTTGAACACGTAACGGACGGCGTCGAACCGCCTCCCCAGGGGATGCTCCCGCATCAGCGTCAGCTAGGGTGCAAGGAACTCCCACTCTGGATCCGTGACGTCGCCGGGGTAGGCCCGCCGCGGCTCGCTCATGCCTCATTCGCTATACCCGTAGTACGAAAGCCAATACCAGGCTCTTGCGAGCGGTTCCCCGACTTCCGCGTCCAGCCGGCCTCGACCATCGCCGCGTGCACGGTCAGCAACCGCTTCGGGCCGAACTCGGCCGCAGACGTCGGGCCGGCGACCTTCCGCAGGATCCGTAGGGCGGACTTGTAGTTGTGCTGCTCGGCGGCGGGCTCGCCGTCTGGGGTGACGTAGAACGCCACGGCGTGACGCCAGAACGCGAGGATCACCTCGGCGACCGTCACGCCATCCGGGTCCGGCGACGCCTTCGCCGCATTGGTCGTCGGCGGGACCACGCCGGTCTCCCGCCAGTCGGCGAGCAGGCGATGGTACGCCGCCTCAGCCTCGGGGGAGCCGGAACTGCCGAGGCAGAAGTCCCGTCCGCCGATGCGGACTCGGGCCTTCCCGGTCGGCGTGTGGTGAACGAGCGCGGGGGTGCGACGCTTGCGCGTGACGGACATCGTGCGGACCTTTGCGGGGCGGTCCGGGGTAGTCACTACCCCGGGCGTCGCCCGTCATGGCCGCGTCGCCCCACATGGGCGAGTACCGCAAGTCGCGTGTTCAGACGAAGTTACGTCAAGTGCCCGGGAGAGGACTCGAACCTCCACGGGGTTGCCCCCACTGGCACCTGAAGCCAGCGCGTCTGCCAATTCCGCCACCCGGGCGGGCACTTGTTCCCTTCCGACACTCGACCGAAGCCGGAGGTTCGTCGGGGAGGGGGAAATCTATTCGCCGGGACGGCAAACCGCAAGCGGCTCTCCCGAGGGCAAACCGTGGTCGGGCTCAATCCGCCACGAACGACGCAACAATCGCGTTCGACAGCCGGCCGCAGATCCCGCCGTCGGGTTCCTGAGGGAGCGCGGTCAAGATTACCGCCCACGTCCCCTCCGTTGGGTTCACCCACATTACGCAGCCCGTTGCCCCCCAGTGACCGTACGCGGCGGCCGGGAGCAGGTCGCCGAAATACGCGGCGTGGGCCGGCCAGATGCCACGCCAACCCAAGCCCCACGGGCGGCAGCGACGGTCCTCCTCCGGCACGTGACGCATCGAGCGAAGCGCATTCGTCGTCCCCGTCCGCACCGCGGCGGAACTGAGGATCGGACCGCCGCCCGTCGCCCACGCCGCGCAGAATCGGCCGAGGTCCGCCGCCGTCGAGATCGCCCCGCCCCACGGCGCTCCGAGCGCGCGCCAGTAGGCGCTGTTCCAAATCGGAATGCGATCCTCCAACAACACCAGCCGAAGCGCCGGGTTGCGCACCTCCGCGACGGCTCCGACGGTCGCATCGCCCCCGGGTTCAGCGGCTCCCAGCGAGGCGGCCGTCATCTGAAGCGGCTCGAAGACGCGTTCCGAAAGCAAACGGCCGGCTCGGGCGGGGTCGTCGCCGGTGAGGACGGACCACAGCACGGCGAACCCGAGGCTGCTGTATCGACAGGCCCGACCCGGCTCAAAGGCGAGCGGCGCCTGAATCGCTCTTTCGAGAAACCCGTCCAGGGGCGTCTCGCTCAGCCGAAGCTCGCGGTCGTCGGCCAACAGGTCCGGCAGGCCGGAGGTATGGCTGAGAAGATGCAGAACCCGCACCCGGCGTTTCTGGCCGCCGACGAAGGCCGGGAGGTGATCGCAGACGCGATCGCCCAACGAGAGTTCGCCCCGCTCGACCGCGGCGAGGGCCAGCGTGGCGACCAGCGGCTTCGTCAGCGAGGCGACGGCGAACCGCGTCTCCGGCGTGGCCGGCGGTCCGTTCGGCCTGATCGATCCGCTCGCCAGCGGGCGCAGTCCCATCCCGCCGGAACCGACGCAGATCGACGCCGCCGCGTCGCCGCAGAGGGCGTTCACCAGGGGACGAACGCGGGCCCAGCGCGTCGCGTCCAGTCCGATCTCGGCGGGGTCGTCCGTCCACTGCATCGCCAGTCCCTTCGCAGCCTCACTGGTCCGCCCGCGGCATCGCCCGCCGGGGTTCAGTCCTCGAGGTCGGCCGTGTGGACGCCGAGGAGCTGATCGAGGCGGGACGCTTCCAAGATCCCGCGGACATCCTCGGTCGGGTTGAACAGCAGGACGCGCACGTCCCGCCGCACCAGCGAAGGCAGGCCGCCCAGCATGCCGGGGGGATAGCGTTCGAGTCCCGTCAGGTCGATCGCGAGAGCCTTCGCGTCGGCGCCGGCGACCACGTCGGCGGCTTCTCGCAGGAAGGCCTCCGGGTCGGCGTCGATCTCCTCGGCGCCGTCCCAGCCGATCACCGTGACTTCGCCGTGTCGATAGAGCGAAAACGTCGTCGGCGCGTCCCATCCCTCCGGCGACGGCTGGGCGGATTCCGCGTTGCCGGGGACGCTCCCCCGGACCGGCATCGCCGGGGAAAATGCGGTGGTGGGGGTATCGGCGAGATCGGGCATGGCGGAACTCCGACAGAAGCTTACCGCAATCCGTCGCCTCGCCGCACCTCTTGCCGCATCCCCGGCCCTGCCGCCTGCCGGGCGACGGCGAAGCGGGGGGGCGAAGCGGGGAGCGAACGCACGGGGGGCTGACGCCCCGCCGCTCGCCGAGGATCTACCGCACGCGGGTCTGGAAGGTGAGCTTGCCTTTTTGGCCGCCCTCCAGCTCCCCGTCGAGGACGAAGCGAACGATCCCGCTGCCCTCCCCGTTGGGGGTGACCTGCAACTGGCCGGGGAGCGTCGCCTCGCCGCTGCCCTCGACGTAGTCCAACCGCGGGGTGAGGTTGTCGAGGATCGTGATTTCCGAGAGCGGCTTCTGGCCGCGGTTCTCGACGGTGATGGTGAAGGTCACCACGTCGCCGGTCGTGGCGAAGGCCTTGTCGGCGAACTTCCGCACGCACAGCAGACCGGGCTTCCGCTTGTCCTCGACGCCCACGATCACCTGCGGCTGAATCGTGTTGATCGCCATGGTCGCGGCGCTACCGACGAAGAAGGTCACCGGGTTGTCGGCCCGCGTCCAGACGGCCGCGGCGTCCTCACGCTCCGCGAGTTCGGCGGAGGTCAGGCCGACGCGCATGTTGGCCTGCTCGTTCGTGAGAACCCGCAGCGTCTCGACGTACCGCACGTTCTGCTGACGGCGGAGCACGTCGGAGAGGCCGCTCCAGGGCTGGTCGACCGTCAGGCCGGAGACCCGACTGCGGACGCGGGCGGAGTCCGGCCGCACGTCCTGACGAACGGTGCCGGTCGGAATATCAATGATCCCCACGCTGCTGCGATCCGTGCGGGCGAGGTCCGCGGGGCCGAGATAACGGGTATCCGCGACGGTGCCGAAGACCGTGCGAACTTCCGCGAAGCGGGGAGCGTAGATGCAGACGCGGTTCGTCGGCTGAACCAGCAGTTCGCCGTCGGAGCCGCGGAAGCGAACGACCGCATCCTCGGGATCCAGCCCGCCGAGACCGCCGAGTTCGTCCGTCACGCCGGCCGGACGGAAGCGATCGCCGCCGTCGCACAGGTATTCGTCTTTCGGCCGGACTTCCGGCGGGCAATAGGGTCCGGGCGTCCGCCAGTCCAACACCGCACCGCCGACCGGCGGCAGCGATCCGTACCGCACCCCGCCCGGCGGACAATGCACCGGCGGCGCGTAGGCCGGCGGGCAATCGAGCGCGGGGGGACAGGCGAGAGCCGGCGGGCAGGCGTCCAGCGTCGCGTGCCCCTCGGGACACGCTTCGAGCGGGCAATCGACCAAGCGGCCGAGGAGATCGCCGGCGGCCGGTTCGACCGCGGAGACCTGCGTGACGGCGTCGGTGACGGGCGGCAGCGGGGGAAGATTCACGTCCGCGGGGGCGGCGGGAAAGACCGGACCGCCGGTGCCGTAGAACGCCGGCTCCGGGCGACGCAGATCCGGCGTCCGACCGCCGAGCCGCACCACCGCGATGACCCGGCCGCGGGCGTCGCCCTCGGCGAGCGGGTCGGCGTTGGGCGGCAGATCGGTGCGCCGCAACGGGCCGCGGAACATCGTCACGGGGGCGAGGTCCGGGTCTTCCAAGTAGATCACCTTCGTGATCAAAGCGCCGGCCGCGGCGAGGCGGGCCTCCTCCGGCGTGATGCTGACCGGCAGCGGGAACGCGCTGGCCAGCCCGTCGGGCGGATGCAGACGATCGACCAATTCGATCGAGGGAAACAAGACCGTTCCCTCTGGCAGATCCGGGACGTCCGTGATCCGCATGCGATAGGTTCGCCCGACGCAGATCCGCGCCAGGGAGCCGCCGGCCTCGCCCTCGGGAGCCGCCTCATCGCCGCCGATGGGGATGGGCGGGGCGTACGGGGTGCCGTAGACCTCCACCGCGCCGCCGCCGGCCGCGGAGACGTTGATCGTCTGGAACCCGCGGCGGCTGGGATCGAGCAGCACGCCCCGGGCGCCGACGGCGCCCATCGGCGAATCCGCCAGCGGAGGAAGAGGCGTGCCGGCGCCGGGACGCCGCAAACTCTGCCCATGCGCAGACGGCATCCCCCAAGCGACGCAGAGCGTCGCGACGAGGGACAGCAGGGCCGCGGCGTGGGGGCGGGGCATGGACTGATCCGGCCGGTTCGGGCGGTGACTGACGGGGCGAGACACGCGAGGGACTCTCGCCGGACTCCCGGCAGCCGCCCGCTGTCTCCGCCCGACTCTCGGTTCGACTTCAGCCGACTTCCGACTGACTCACTGCCGCAAGCCGGACGCCCCGTGAGGGACGCCCGGCTCGCGGGCCGGCGGTGCGGGCCGCCGACTTTATAAGGTCGAGTTCACGTCGAACCGGCCTTCCTCATCTCCACCGCCGCCTCACTTGCAGCGGCACTGTCCGACGGGGCAGGCGCCGTTCGGGCAACCCGGATCGACCATCGATCCGCCGCCCGGGAAGCCGGCGCCGCCGGCGGAGTACGGCCCGACGTTGAAGCCGTTGCCGTGGGGGCCGGGGGGCATCGGCGTGCCGGGGGCGACCATCTGCCCGGGGTACTTCACCTCGCCGGCGCCGTAGTGCGGGTGGTTCTCTTCGTAGTAGGTGTAAGCCACCGGAGCCGGCAGGCTCAGACCCGGGTTGTGCTTCACGTCGGTCAAGCTGTGCTCGACCGGCCGGGGCAGACGGGTCTTGGTGAGGTTCCGCATCGTGTGGCTCTGCAGGCTCGCCGGGCCGCCGTACGGCAGGTGGGGCGGGCCGGGCAGGCCGATGGGGGTGCCGACGTTGGGAATCCCGTGCACCGGCAGCGTGGCGGCCATTCCCGGTCCGGGGTAGCCGACGCCGGTTTCGGCGACGATCTGCGGGGCGGGCACGCCGATCGGGCCGGTCCCGGTGGTGGCGATGGGGATCGGCGGGGCGAACTCGCCCAGCTCGCCCTGGTAGCTGTAGTCGACCTGCTCGACGCCGCCTTCGCCTTCGTAGCTGACCGGGCTCACGCCGGAGCCGGGCAGCGGACGACCGGGCATCTCAAGGTCGATGCCGCCCATGCGGAACACCGCCAGCAGCGTGCCGCGTTGTTCGGCCAGGGCGACCGGATCCTGACCCGGATCGAGGCGGGTGGAGACGAGCGTCTCGACGCCGACGATGGCCAGATCCTGGTATTCCGCATCCGGCAGGTAGACGACCTTGGTGACGAAGTTGTTGCTGCGGACGTTGTCCAGATCCTCGGCGGTCACTTCGACCGGCACGGGCACGTGGGACAGGTACGCGGCGGTCTCCGGCTGAGCCGGGAACAACTGCAGGGTCGGGTACAGGTTCAGACCGGGACGGCCGGGGATGTCGCTCAGTTTGAGCCGGTAGACGGCGGCCTGCGGGAAGTTGTACTTCGCCGGGGCGACGAGCTGATCCTCAGCGTACACGGCGCCGCTCTGCCAGCCGATCGTCATGCCCGGGGGGTTGACGAAGGTGACCTGCGTGGTCGCCGGGGCGCCCGGCAGACCGCCGGGGGCCGCGGAACCGCCGCCGCCAAGGCCGTATCCGCCCATCGCGGCGCCGCCGCCGTAGCCGGGCGGGCAATTCGCCGGGCAGTGCCCCGCGGTTTGCTGGATCGGTCCGGCCATGGGGGGCAGAACCCCGGGTCCGGGGCCGTCGATCATCGGGCCGGGGTGCTGGAGCATCGACGCCGGCGGAGCGACATATTCGCTCGTCGCGGCGCCGGGCGTCCCTTTCACCGAACAGCCCACGCAGACGACCACGCAGGTGGCCAATCCGAACAGGTAAAGTCTCATGGGAACCCCTCCGAGGGTAGTTTTGGACGGTGCGTCAGTGCCCGCCGACGGGTGAATGCGAAAATCTCTCCGAACGCCTCCCGGAACGACCGGGGAGCGAGCGTCGTGTGTCCCCGCGGGCGGGCTTGCCCGGGGCGTGGCGATCGGGGCGAACGGCGGGGACGCGAGGTCGTCTGGAAGCCCCGTCAACGGGGCGTTCGTTCAAACCGTCTCGACCGATTCCGCCGGCACGCCGTAGACTGCCGACGCGACCCGTGCATCAGCGCGGACCGCACCGGAGGAATCGGACCGCTAGCGCCGCGATCTTCGGTCCGAGTGTCGCGATCCGTCAAAACGGTCCAGTCGGACCCTCGCCCAGGACGCCCCCCGCATGATTCCGCGACCGATCGCCGCCGCGGTTCTCCTCTTCTATGCACCGCTGTGCGGGTTGGCCCAAGACCCCGCGGGCGCGAACCCTTCGGCCCCGAACCCGACCGTCGAGGCCCCGCCCCCCGAAGGCCCGGCCGCCCCGGCTGCAGACGCCTCATCAGAGTCCGCGACGCGCTATCTGGACGAGGCGCGCGTGCGGTTGGGCACGGTGCAGTCTCTGTCCGCCGCGTTGAAACAGACCGCGATGGTGGGCGGCCAGCGATTCGCCGGCGAGGGTCGATTGCTGCTCGCCAGCGGCGGCCGGATTCGCATGGAGCTCGCGCCGACCTCCAACCAGCTCGGCGGCGGACCGGCGCTGCTTCAGGTCTGCGACGGCGCGATCATGTACACGCGGTTCGCGTTCGCCGACAGCGTCGCCGTCACCCGCCGAAACGTGCGCACGGTTCGGACCGAGGCGGCGTCCCGCCCCTCCGGGGCCGGACTGGCGGGCGATCTGGCCTGCGGCGGCCTGACCGGCACGCTGGCGTCGCTGCGGACCGCAATGCTTTGGGATCCGCCGCAGAAGGAGACCATCGCCGATCGCCCCTATGTCGTGCTGACCGGCCGCTGGACGACCGGCGCCCTCGTCGTCTTTGCTCAGAAACGAAAAGATCGCCTTGAGCGGGGCGAAACGCCCGGCCCGCTGCCCCCGACCGGCGTGACGGTCTATCTCGACGTCGACACCCTCGTCCCGCATCGCATCCGCTACTGGACGCAGGACGAGAACGGCCCGCGGGTGCCGACGCTCACGCTGGATCTGTCCGGCATCGTCATCAACGGCGCCCTGCCCCCGGACGCCTTCGAGTTCGCCCCGCCGGACGGCATCGAAGTCGAAGACCTGACCGAGGCCGCCGTCGTCCGAGCCCGCACCGCCGGACTGCCGAAAGCCGTTCGCTCCGCAGAGGACGGGGAGAACGCCGACGGGGACGCCGCCCAGAACGCCGACGGGGATTCGGTCGAATGACCTCCCCCGACCTCACCCTCCCGGCCCGCCCGTCCCGCGAACGCGGCGGTCTGCTGCCCGGTTGGCTGACGAGCCTCGCGTTGCATGCGGCTCTGCTGGCGCTGGTCGCCACGCAATTGCGCAGCTGCGCCGGGTCGAACACGGACGGCGAAGCCGCCGAGGGCTTCCGCGAGGTCGGCATTCGCCTGCGGCCCGCCGAGGGAACCGCGGACAGCCCGAACGACGCCGCCTCCCCCACGCCCGCCGAAGCCGCGGAAGCGCCCCCGCAACCGACCGCCGACGCGCTCTCCACCGGCGACGCGACCGACGCCGCAGAAGCGAATCGCGACGCCCAACCGGCTGACGACGGCCCGCCCACGATCGGCCCCGGCGTCGGTTCCGTGACCGGTCCGATGGCCCCTCCCGGCGGCGCCATCGACGCCCCCGCCGGTCCGGTCGCCGACCCCGGCGCGCTGGGCGCCGCGGGCAAACGCGGCGTCACGGAATTTTTCGGCCTGCGGGCGGAGGCGGAGACGTTCGTCTACGTCGTCGATCGCAGCGGCAGCATGGACGCTTCCAGAGAGTTCGCGATCGCCAAGCGGGAGGTGCTCGCCAGCCTGGCGACGCTCGGCCCGAAGCAGCGATTCCAGATCCTGTTCTTCAACGACAGCGTCAAGCCGATGACGGAACGGGCCCGGATGGAGGACGGCTTCTACTACGCCACCGGATTCAATAAGACGCTCGCGAACCAGTTCGTCAGCTCGGTCGTCCCCGGTGGCGGCACCCAGCCGCTCACGGCGCTCGAAGCGGCGCTCGCCTTGAAGCCGGACGCGATCTTCTTCCTCACGGACGGGAAGAAGGGGCTGACCGCCGGCGATTTCAGCGCCCTGCGGCGGCTGAACAAACACGACACGCGAATCCACTGCGTTCGCTTCGGGCAGGGACGCGACACGATCCGCGACAACGAGATCACCCGGCTCGCCTCCGAGCACGACGGCGGCTACCAGTACCGCGACGTGCGGGACATGCGATGAGCCTCCCACGAACTGCCCTCGTCGCGGCGCTCGCGATCGCGATGCATGGCGCCGGTTCGCAGGCCGAAGACGTGGTCACCGTGCGGACCGACGACGGCGGCCGCCGCGATGTGGTCGGGGAAGTGGTGAGCTACGACGCCTCCCTGCTCTCGCTGCGGGCGCCGACCGGGGCGCTGTTGGAGTTCCCCGCCGAAGACGTGGTGACGATCGTCACCCCGCGGCTGCCGTCGCACCTCGCCGGTTTGCGGGCCTGGGCGAACCGCGACGTGCCGCTGGCCCGGGAGCGCCTCGCCGCGGCGCTCGCCGAAGAACCGCGGGAGTGGGTGCGACGCGACCTGCTCGCGGCGCTGGTCACGGCCGATCTCGCCGCCGCGGATCGCCCCGCTGCGGGGTCGCACTTCCTCGCCCTGCATCGCAGCGACCCCACGGCGACCGACCGGCTGGGTCTGATGCCGGTTCCTTGGGACGACCGACCGCCGCGGGCCGCGAACCTCGCCGCGGCGAATCGGTGGATGAACGGGATCGACGACGCGGAGCGGCTGCTGGGCGCCGGCGTGCTGGTTGGTTCGCCCGCCCGTCGCCCGGCGGCGGTGGAGAGCCTGCAACGGCTCAGTCGGTCCGCCTCCCCGCAAATCGCGGAGCTGGCCCGGCTCCAGCGTTGGCGGGCGAAGGTTTTGGACGGGCAGGCGACCGCGTCGGAGTTGGACGCCGCCCGCCGACGAATCGACTCGCTGCCCGAACCGCTGCGGACCGGGCCGCTGTTCACCCTCGGCATCGCGAGCCAGGTGGCGGGGCGAAACGACGAAGCGACCGCGGCGTTCCTGTGGGCGCCCGTCGCGGATTCGACCGATCCGACGCGGGCCGCGGACGGGCTCGTGCGAGCCGCCGATCTGCTGCGGGCCGGCGACCCACTGGCGGCCGTCCGGCTGTGGCGGGAGACGATCGCCCGGTTCCCGTTCACCGACGCGGCGGAGACCGCCCGGCGGCGGCTGGACGAGTTCGCCGCCCCGAACGCCGATGCGTCGGCGACTGCCGTTCCGGCAACGGCGGAGTCCCCCTAAAC
>NZ_WTPX01000053.1 GCF_013036045.1 Alienimonas chondri | reverse complement strand
GGTCGGGGGTGAGGGGGCTGGAACCGACCGGTCGCCCTTCACGATCCCGCCTCTCTCCCCTGAAAACGAGCGTTCGCCGGTGACCGAGCGTCCCGGACGCTCGCAGCGTCCGGACGCTGCGAGCGCTCCGAAACGCTCTGGCCGGCGGCTTGCGAAGGCTCGCACACCCTCACCCCCGGCCCCTCTCCCTTCAGGGAGAGGGGAGGCGAGCGAACGCCCGCCGCTTTATTTCCCGAACTCCTCGCCCTTGTCCTGCGGCATGGATTCGTGCCAGGCGGTCACGGCGTCTCGCAGACGGGTCGTGACGGCAGGGTGTCGCTCGGCGAGATTCGTCGTCTCGCCTTGATCCTCGGCGAGGTTATAGAGTTCCGCCTGTGAACCGTCGTATTCGCACAGCAGCTTCCAACGCGGCCCGCCGGGTTCGCGCTCCGCGGCGCCTTCGATCACCGCGAGGTCCGGCAGGTCGTCTACGCCGTAAAAGCTGTCCCGGTCCGGCGGGCGGCGGAAGAACAGCGGCGCCGTCCGCGAGCGATCCGCCCGCCCCAGCAGCACGTCAGACAGGTTCTCCCCGTCGAACCCCGGGTCTTCTTCCAACTCCACCCCGCAGATCGCCAGCAGCGACGGCGGCAGATCGAACGCCGCGAACAGACTCTCCGCGTCGTACGAACCGACCGCCGACGGTTCCACCAGCCCCGGCCCCCACACAACCAGCGGGCTCCGCACGCCGCCCTCAAAAAGCATCGTCTTAAACCCCCGCAGCGGCCCCGCGGACCCCGCGTTCGGCTCCGGGCCGTTGTCGGAGCAAACCAGAATCAGCGTGTTCTCCCGCAGCGCCGGGTCGTCGCGGATGCGATCGAACAACACGCCTAATTGTTGGTCCATCGTTTCCAGCACGCCCTGATATAACCGCTCCTTCGTCCCGTCCCCGCGCTCGGCGGCGGGCGGGAACAGCGGGGTGTGCACGTCGTCCGGCCAGAGGTTGAGATAGAACGGTTCGTTCGCGGCCGCCGCTCCGTCGATAAAATCGACGGCCTCCGAGACGAACGCCGCGGTCACCTGGTCCCGGTCGAGCCAGCGAATCGGCCCGTGGCCGAGGTTGTCCGATCCCAACGCATGCGGCCGCGGCTTCGAGCCGTCGTAAGCGTTCAATAACGGCAGCACGCGGGGGCCGAGTCCTTCGAAATTCGTCAGGCTCTCGTCGAACCCGTATTCGGAGATCAACGGCGCCTCGCCCACGTCCCGCTGGCCGCCCATGTGCCATTTGCCGAAGTGTCCGGTGCGATAGCCGGCCGCTTTCAGCATGCGCGGCAGGGTGGGGGCGGCATGCGGATCGAGCCAGTTCGCGATTCCGCGGTCCGCGTTCAATTGGCGGCGGGCGAGATAGGACCCGATCTTCACTCGCTGCGGATAATAGCCCGTGGTCAGCGCCGTCCGCGACGGGGAGCAGATCGGCGAATTCACGTAGAACCGCCCGAACCGAAGCCCCTCCGCGGCGAGGCGGTCGATATGCGGAGTTTGGGCCGCAGTCGGTCGGTCGGCGATGGGCGGCTGGACGTCCTCCCGGTCATGAAAACAGGAGAAGTCCGCCCACCCCATGTCGTCAATAAAGACGACGACGACGTTCGGCGGCGCCGCGGCGACCGGCGGTTCGAGGACCGGCGAATCAGCGAGCGCGAGGGCGAGCAGGGCGGTGATCATCGCTCGACTGTGATCCGCAGGCACGCCCAATTCAAGACACGCCGCCGCCGCCGGCGCCCTTCCGCCGGGGGAGCGGCGCGGGTGGACGCCGCGTCGGCGGCCGCCGACGATACGGGCCCCGCTCGTCCGCTCTCGCTCCTTCACAGGCCGATTCGATGCCGATCTCCGTCTCCGTCGCGGCGTTGCTGGCCGCTTCGTGTCTCGCCCCCGCGGAGCCGCTGGTGTTCCAGGCCCGCAGCCAGCAGCAACCGCAGGAGGGCGGCGGATACCGAACCGTCGACGCGACGCTGCGGTGGAACCCGTCGGAAACGGCCGTCGTGGTGTGCGATATGTGGGACCGTCACACCTGCGAAACGGCCGAGGCTCGCGTCGCGGAGATGGCTCCCCGCATGAACGACGTATTAGTCGCCCTCCGTCGGCGGGGCGTGCTGATTATTCATTGCCCCAGCAATACGATGGACTTCTATGAAGGCACTCCGGGGCGGCGCCTCGCCCAGCAGGCGCCCAAGGTTGAAACGGACGTGCCGTTGGAAGGCTGGTGCCATCTGAAATCGGATCGCGAAGCCCCGCTGCCGATCGACGACTCCGACGGCGGCTGCGATTGCTGTACGCCTTGGGAGAAGGGCCGGCCGTGGCCCTGGACCCGGCAGATCGACACGCTGAAGATCGAACCCGGCGACGCGATCACCGACAGCGCGGAGGCGTTCTATCTGATGAAACAGCGGGGGATCAAGAACGTGATCGTGATGGGCGTGCACACGAATATGTGCGTGCTGGGCCGGCCGTTCTCGATCCGCCAGATGGTTTTGCAGGGGCAGAACGTCCTGTTGATGCGCGACCTGACGGACTCCATGTATAATCCCGCGATGAGTCCCTACGTCGGCCATCACGACGGCACGCGGCTCGTCGTGCAGCATATCGAACGCTATTGGTGCCCGACGATCGTCAGCGGCGACGTGCTCGGCGACGACCGCTTCCGTTTCGCCGACGACCCGGCCGGCAAGCCGTCGACGCGGGACGCATCAGCCGCAGAGGCGACTGCGGACGAGAAGTGACGAACTATTCGCCCGGGGTCTTCAACAACTCCAACCCCGCGGCGACCAGCGTGCGCACGCCGATCGGCAACGCGGCCTCGGCGTCCGGGGCGTAGGTCGCGGAATGCAGGCTCGGCGGCGACACGCCGGCCTGTTCGTACCGCATGAGATCCCGGGGCGCGACGCTGCCGAGGCGGAACATCAAGATCGGTACGCCGGCCTTGCCGTACCGACTGAAGTCTTCCCCGCCCATGGATTGCTCCCCGTCGCGGACGTTCTCCTCGCCGAGTTCTTCTTGAAACGTCTCCGTCAGCCGGGCGGTCAAATCGGGATCGTTATATAGCGACGGGGTGCCTTCGGAGGATTCGACCGTGGGCGGTTCGGCCCCGGCCGCGGCGGCAACGCCCTTCGCCCGGCGTTCGATCGCGGCGATGAGTTGCGTCCGCACCGCGTCGGAGTAGCTGCGGACGGTCAGTTGGAGCTTCGCTTCGTCCGAAATAATGTTGTGCTTGGAGCCGGCGTGGATGGAACCCACCGTCACCACCGCCGGGTCCGTCGGCTTCACCTCCCGGGCGACGATCGCCTGTGCCGACAGCACGAACTCCGCGGCCATCACGATCGGGTCGATCGTCGTGTGCGGCTGCGCCCCGTGCCCGCCGCGGCCGTGGAAGGTGATATCCACGCTGTCGACGTTCGCCAGACTATATCCGGCCAGCGTCTCCACCGTGCCGGCGGCGGCGGTCGGGGTGACGTGCAACGCGACGGCGTAATCCGGCTTGGGGAACCGGGTGAACAGGTCGTCCGAGAGCATCGCCTTGGCGCCCTCGCCGGTCTCCTCGGCGGGCTGGGCGATCAGCATCACCGTACCGGCCCACTCGTCCTGATGCTCCGCGAAATACTGCCCGGCGCCGGTCACGGAGGTCATATGGACATCGTGGCCGCAGGCGTGCATCACGCCGGTCGTCCCGCCGCCGGGGCGTTCCGCCGTCACCTTCGAGGCAAACGGCAGCCCGGTCGCCTCCGTGACCGGCAGGGCGTCCAGGTCGCAGCGCAGCATGACCGTCGGGCCGTCGCCATTGTTCAGAAGTCCCACGACGCCGGTCCCGCCGACGCCCTCGGTCACTTCATATCCCGCGGCTCGCCATTCTTTCGCGACGCGGGCGGCGGTCTCCGTCTCCTTCCCGGACAGTTCCGGGCGAAGATGGAGGTCGCGGTAGAGGTCCAATAACTTCGGCAATCGCTCGTCCGCCCATGCGGCGGGGTCGGGGTCCGCTGCGGGCAGGGCCGGGACGCAGGCGGACAGCGTCGCCGCCAACGCGAACGAGGCGATCAACAGGCGTGATTGACGAGCGATGAACACGGCGGGATCCGATGCGGGAAGGACGTCTCAGAAGGCGTCTCAACCGTGACCGGCGAACGGCCGACCCGCAACCGGGGACGGCGTGCGGTGCCGGCATGCCGGCGTTCTCATAGAAATGAAAAGCAGCCGGCCCCGTCTTGCGACGGAGCCGGCTGGCGGTGAGATATCGCGGACGCCGTCCGGGGGACGAAACGTCTGCATAGTCGAAGCCGCGGGGGATCAGAACTCCGTATCGACTTCGCCGCCGACGCTGGTGCCGATGGCGCCCCAAACGCCGTAGGGGCTCTTCCCGGAAGTCACGGCCCCGGCGGACAGGTCGCCGGTGTCGATCGTTTCAGAGATGAACGAGACGGAGCCGTCCACCAGCACGGCCTGGATGCCGCCGGAGTGGTAACTGCCGGCGGTCATGATGCCGTTCTCCCAGTCGTTCCCGATGCTTTGGGAACGGCAGCTGGGACCGTTGGGGGGCACGATCGTGAGGAATTGCGTGAAGACCATGCCGCCGTCCGCCCAGCGGGTGCCCCGCTGCTGATCGCCGGTTCCCAGCGAGAGGCTGTCCTTATAGAACTGCGGTTCGTTGGGGTTGACCGCGTAGTCGATGCAGTTGGTCTGGGGATCTTCGTAGCCGGTCGCGGAGTGCCGCAGCGGGGCGCCCTTCGCCCACTGGGCGATCAGGCGTTTGGTGCCGTCCCAACGGCCGATCTCGCCGATCAGCAGGGTCGTGGTCGTTCCGTCCTGGCAATCGCGGAACGACAGCGAGTCGTTCCGAATGCCCATCCCGCGGGCTTCCGGCCGGTCGGGATCGCTGGCGCCGCTGGCGTTGTCGCCCCAGTTCAGGGCGTAGTTGGTGTCGCCTTCGTTGGTGACTCGAGCGGCGTCGGAGGGGCAGAGCAGCGTCGCGATCTGCGTCCGCCACGGCGGGTAGTCCTCGTTCCACGGCCGGCGACCGGAGGGGCCGACGTCGTAATCGTTGCCGTTATAGGTGTACTGCAGCGGCCTGGAGATCTGGTTCCACAGAGCCGTCTGGTCCAGGTACGGCGTCAGGCCGACCAGAAAGCTGTTCCGGCCGCCGTTGCCGGCGATACCGCCCCCGAGGCCCATGGGGAAGGCCTTATAGGTGCTGTGGTAATTGTGCATCGCCAACCCGAGTTGCTTCAGGTTGTTCTGGCACTGGCTGCGGCGGGCCGCTTCGCGGGCCTGCTGGACCGCAGGGAGAAGCAAGCTGACCAGGATCGCGATGATCGCGATCACCACCAGCAATTCGATCAGGGTGAAACCGGCTCGCCTTGGTGACGTGTCGGTACGACGGGGCATACGCATTGAAAAATCCCGAGAGGGGAACTGGAAAAAGGGAAAGCCCGGCAGATTTGCCAAGTTGAGCGTTGAGTGTTGCATCCAAATCCTCCGTTGTAAACAGGGGAGGCCCCCATGAAACGACCCGTATCTGAGGGGGCGACGCTCGATGGTTCTCGAACGCAGCGGGAGCGGAACTGGGATCGAAATCTCCTGATTCGTTCAGTTCCTTCCCCGCGGGTTGCCGGCTAACCTGCCGGTTCCCCTCTCTCATCCCGCCCGTTCGGAGCCTCTGATGATCCTCGCTCGTCTGTCGTCCGCCCGTCTGTTCTCCGTCGCCCTGGCCTGCGGCACCCTGTGCGTCCTGCCGCTGGCCGGCTGCGGCGCTGACGATTCCGAAACGACGACAGTGAAACCGCTGGACGACGATTATGACGCGGACGCCGAGGCCGAGGCCGGCGCCGAAGAAGAAGCCGCCGAAATGGAATACTAATCGTTCCGGATCGCCAAATCCGTGGAGACGATGACAAAAACGACGGCGTCGCGGGCGCGACGCCGTCGTCACTTGTTCGGCGGGAGACTCAGCGATCTCCCGCCCTATTGCGAACGGGGATGTGGGTCAGAACCCTTCCGTCGCTTCGCCGCCGGCCCGAGTGCCGAGGGCGCCCCAGGTGCCGTAGTTGCTTCGACCGGAGGTTTTGTGCGGGGCGTCGGTGTCGCCGGCGTCGATCGTCTCGCTGACGAACTGGACCGACCCGTCGCCCATGACCACCTGGACCCCGCCGCTGTGGGCGCTCCCGGCGGAGAACACGCCGTCGGCGTTGAGGGCTTGGGCGCTATCCCCGCCGGTGCTGCAGGACGGGCCGTTGGGGGGGATGATCGTGTGGAACCCGGACGGCGCGACATAGGCGCCGGTCCAGCGGGATCCGCGGGCGCGGGCGCCGCTGGTGACGACGTCCCCGGCCGTGTAGAAGCTGGGCTCGTTCGGGTCGACGACGCCCTCGACGCAGACGGTCCCGATGTCCGAGGTGGACCCGCCAGTGAGGGTCATGCCCGACACGTTGAACTTGTGGGCCCGGATGAGCGACCGGGTGCGGTCCGCGAGACCGATCTCGCCCATCAGAATCGTGCCGGTGGTGCCGTCCCGCAGATCTCGGAGGCCGAGACTGTTGAACCGCTTCCACGCGCCGCGGTTGGTGGCGTTGGTGCGGTTATGGCCGCGGCCGTTGTCGCCCATGTTGAAGCCGTAGTTCGTGCCGGCGATATTGCTCGTCGGGTCGCCGTGGTCGGAGGGGCACAGGTAAACGGAGACCTGCGTGCGCCACGGCAGGTAGCTGCCGTCCCACACGCGACCGCCCATCGCCGGCCACGTCCCGCCGCTCACCTGCATCGGCTTGCTGATCTGGTTCCACAGGGCCGTCTGGTCCATGTAAGGCAGCAAGGGGACCAGCGGGCTGAGGTTCCGCTGGTTCCCGGTGTTCCCGCCCGACCCGGTCGGGCGGGTTCCGGCGTTATTCGTGCCGCCCCGCCAGATGGGGAACGCCTTATAGGTGCTGTGATAGTTATGGAGCGCGAGGCCGAGGTTCTTGAGGTTGTTCTGGCACTGGCTGCGGCGGGCCGCCTCCCGCGCCTGTTGGACCGCGGGCAACAGTAGGGAGACCAGGATCGCAATGATGGCGATCACCACCAGCAGTTCGATCAGCGTGAAGCCCGATCGCAGGCTTCGGCGCTGCGCAGGATTCGGGATAGGTCGAGAGACCATGAGAGTAGGCTCGTTGGACGGGAGAGAGAAACGGGAGCCGCGGTTCCTGAAACGCCCGAATGGGCGGAACCGTTAGCCGCCAAGCTAGAACGCCTTGGCAATTTTTGATGCTACCACGTTCTTCCCCGCGGGGAAAGCGCCCATTGACTGGTCAGTGACCCGTAGGCAGACGAAGTTCAAGATCCACACACGTTCCGTCGGCCGGTTTGGTGGAGACGCCGGCCCGCGGCGGGTTCTCCTGTTGGGCCGCCCGCACGCGGAACAGCTTCACGAAGGCCCCGACCACCAGCCCGACCTCCAACTCGCCCAGGTGCTTCCCCGGGCAGACCCGCGGGCCGTGGCCGAAGCCGAAGTGCAGCAGATCCTTCGACCCGCGCGCCTTGGTCTCCGCCTCCGTCCATCGCTGCGGGGCGAACGCCGCCGCGGGATGGCCGGTGACGCCCACGCCCCAATGATCCTCGTGCCGGTTGGCGTGCCAGACGTCCAGCAGCAGATGCGTGCCCCGCGGAATCGTCAGCGTGCGGCCGTCCGCCAGTGCCAACGACGTATCCGTCGTCGCTTTGCGGGGGAGGAAATACAGCGACGGCGTGAGCCGCAGCGTCTCGTTCATCGCCGCCAACAGATGCGTCGCGCCGATCAGGTTCTTCGGCGTGTAGTCCTCGATGTCGCGGACGTCTTCAAACACCCGCTCCTGCCAGTCTTCGTTCCGGGCGAGGTGGGAGATCGTCCAGCAGGCATAGGAGGTCGTCGCCTCCAGCGCCCCAGCCAGAAAGACCCGGATATTGCTCCGCAGCGCCTCGTCCGGGGCATCCGATTTGAATTGCGCCCACAACCCCCGCCGCTCTTTCCGGGCGGCGAGCACGTGGTCGGTCAGTTCCTCGAACGCCGCGTAGTCCGCCCGCGCCCGCCGAATCCCCGGCGTGAGCGGCGGCAAACGCCAGACCGGCACGCCGATGCGGTTCGTCACCGTGTCCCGGACGATGCGTTCGATCGTCCGCGACAACGCCGGAGCGTACCGATCGCGGATCGCCTCGTCGGGGATCGTCGCCCCGAAGAAGCAGTTCGCCAGCATCTCCAACATCACCGCCTGCACCTCCGGTTCGAGCGCCAGTCGAACCGTCGGTTCGCCGCTCTGTTCCAGATGCGCCCGCACCACCTCCAGGCGGCGGGCGACGGTGTCGCGGAAGGCGACTTCGAACTCGCCGAACCGCTCCGGTTGAAACAGGCTCGTCTTGCCGAAGGGGGAGGCCGCGAGCTTCCGCTGTCGGCGCCAGATCGGCCCGTTGGCGTACAGCAGGGAATCGACGCCCGTGGCCCGCGCGATGCCCGCCGACGGCAGGGTGTCGCGGTCGAACTGCCCCGGTTTGTCGCCGGTGGCGGTCGTGACCGCCCGGATCACCGCCGGGTCGCGGGTGACCAGCACCGGGGCGAAGCCGGGCACGTCCAGATAGCGATTGTGCCGCCCGGCGCCCTCGAGCGCGTCCGCCCCGTGGAAGTAGGTGTCGAGGATGTCCAACGGCTGCCCGTAGTTCCACGGATGCGGAAACGGCAGCGCCGGCCGCCCCCGTCCGAACAACGGCACCGCCGCCGGCAGACAGCTTCCGCCGAACGGATTCCTCCGCCGCAACTGCCCCGGCAACCGCTCGAGCCGCCCGCGACCGGACGACGGAGCGAGGGCGGAGGCGGGCGTGGCGGCGGTGGCGGTCATGAGGGGCGTTGGCGAGATATGAACGCACCGTGCGGCCGGCGGCGACTTCGCCCAAGAGCCTGGCGAACCCAGCCGCGACCGCGGTACGACGAGCGCGTTCCACGGAGCACTGCGGCGGTCTGCGAAGCCCCCTGTGAGCCCGAAGCGCAAGCGAGGCTCGGCACCGCCCCACCTCGCTTGCGCTTCGGGCTCATAGACAATCGCCACACTGATCCATCGGACGCACTAGGCGAACTGTCGGCGGACCCAGCGGATCAGAAGAACGACCGCCTCCGCCCACACGCAGACGGCGAACGCCGCAGACAGTCCGTAGAGTGAGGTGGAGTCCCACTTGAGGTATTCAAGGAAGTTCTCCGCCCAAGTCGCCCGATCGCGGCGATGCGAGACCGCGGGATTTACTATCGCCCCGAGTAGATAGCCACCGGCCGCCGTCCACAGCGTGCGTTTGAAGTCGCTCGCCGGGATGCGCAACCGCAGGATGAAGTAATACACTGCCCCCAGCACCGCGGCGGCGAACGCGGTTTCCGACAGCGGGTACTGCTCCGATCCGTAGAACGTCCCTGCGGTTCGTCTCCAAGGAACGATTAACGAAACCGGCAGCGCGACGACGCAACCGAGGAACGTCGTCCCCACGATCCACGCGGACGCTCGGAAATCGAGCGACGGGGGCGGCGAACCTTTCTGCATGGGGGTTCAATACTAACCCGAAGCGTCAGCGAGGGCCGTCGAACGCGATCGAGCGCCCGTCGGACTCGCCCTCGCTGACGCTTCGGGTCGGTGAGAGAACGTCGCCTCAACTGAACAATTCTTGCACCACTTCGCCCTTGTCCACGACCCGCAGGGGGCGGCCCAGCGGGGACATGTGCTCGTGGTCGGCGTCGACGCCGAGGGCGTGACAGCAGCTGCGGAGCAGGTCGTCGACCTTCACCGGGCGATCCTCGACGGCCATGCCGTCGGCGGTGGTGGAGCCGATCACCTGACCGCCCCGCACGCCGCCGCCGGCCAGCACGCTGTTGAACGCCTTGGGGAAGTGGTCGCGGCCGCCGCGGGCGTTCACCTTGGGGGTGCGGCCGAACTCGCCGGTCCACAGCACCAGTGTGTCGTCCAGCAGGCCGCGACTCTTCAGGTCGGCGATCAGGGTGGAGAACGCCGGATCGACCTGCGAAGCGTTGTTCTTGACGCGCTCGAAGTTGTCGTCATGCGTGTCCCAGCCGCCCATGCGGACCTCGACGTAAGTCACGCCGCTCTCCACCAGCCGCCGGGCCAGCAGGCAGCCGCGGCCGAACTCGCTGTCGCCGTAACTGTCCTTCACCTCCTGCGGTTCGTCGTCGAGGGTGAAGACGTCCAGGTTCGGGTCGAGCATTAAATTGCCCGCCTGTTGATAAATCTCGCGGTGGTTCTCCACGACCCGGCCGCCGCCGCGGGCGGCGAAGGAGCTGTCCAGCTTGTTCATCAAACTCAGCCGGCTGCGGACGCGGCGTTCGTTCAATTCGCCCTGCGCCGGACGCACGTCCGAGGGCAACTGTCCGGCCCGGGGGACCGTCAGCGGGTCGTATTGCACGCCGAGGAACCCGCCGCCGATATTCGCCAAGTTATTCCCCCCGTTGCCGATCGTGACGGACGCCGGCAGGTTGAACTCCTCCGGGGCGATCTGCTGCACGATGCCGCTGGCGACCGACGGGTGCCGCACGCTGCCGGTGGGGGAGTAGCCGGTGTGCAGTTGATAGCTGGCCCGCTGGTGGTTGCCCTCGTTGTTGGTCATGGAACGAATCACCGCCAGATCGCCGGCCGCGGCGGCCATCTTTTCCCACCCGGCGGCGAACTCCACGCCGGGGATCGCGGTTTGAATCGTCTCGGTCCCGCCGCCGTTGGTGTGATCCGGCTTGGGCGAGAAGGTCTCCATCTGGCTGGGGGCGCCGGCCATCCACAGCACGATCATCGCCTTGCCGCGCTTCCGCATCCCCTGCGCATCCGCCGCCAGCGCGGCACCGAACGGCAACGACCCGCCCAGTCCCAACCCGGCGGCGCCGGCGGCGGAATACATCGACAGATCCCGCAGGAACCGACGACGGGTGAAGTGCGAGCGGGACGCGGGCGAAAGGTGGGCGTGCGGAGCGAACATGGGTGTGGGGGGGTGGAGGGAGGCGAAGGGTGGCATGCTCTCACCGCAGAGCGTCAGCGGAGCGGGGTGAGCATGGAGGGGGACGTGGTTCGTGGAGCAGGGGCGGGAGCCGCTCGCATGCTCACCCGCCTCCGCTTCGCTGACGCTCCGCTGCGGCGTGAGAGCATGGCACACGGCGTCGATCTACCGTCGCGTCAGAAACTCCGCTCCGTTCAACAGGGCCCAGGTGAGATCCTCGAAGCCGGTCGCCCGGTCCGAGGCGTTCCCGACGTGCTCCACGGCGACTTCGCGTTCGGCGTCGGTCGGTTCGCGGACGAGAATCAGGCGATACAACGCCCGGACGGCGTGCACGTCGCTGGGGTTCTCATACAGCACCTTCGCCAGCGGGCCGTTCGCCGCCGCGAGGCGGGCCGTCAATTGGCCGTTCATCAACGCCAGCGCCTGCGGGATGTCGCCGTTGAGATCCTCGCGGTCGGTGCTGGGGTCGTAGCCGAAGGTGGCCTCCAACAGCCGGGAGGCCGGCGGACGATTGTCCGGCGTCGTGCCGTACCCGGTCGGCCGACGACGGACGTTCCGCCCGTTGCCGCTCATGAGCTCCAGCCCGCGGTCGTAATCCCCGCCGCCGGCGACGTGGGCGACGCTGTTGAAGATCTGATACGCCCGCAGCCGGATCGGCCGGGCGGAGACGAACTCCGGCGCGGCCGAATCGATCGTCCGGCCGTACAGGTCCGTCAACGCGATCGCCCGGATCAGCCACCGCAGGTCGTAGTCGTTCGCCTCGAAGCCTTCGGACAGGACGATCAACGCCTTCTCCAGCCGCACGGAGCGGTCCGGGCCGATGTCGTCCACGGGCGTATAAAAGCCTTCCCCGGTCAACTGCGTGAACACGCGATTGACCGCCGCCTTGGCGAACCATTCGTTGTGCGTGATGAGGGAGGCGGCCGCTTGGCGACGGCGATCATCCGGCAGTCCGCCCTTCAATTCCTGGTCGGTCAGGAAGAACCGCGGATCGATCAGCGTGCCGGGTTCCTCGGGGTTCTCCAGGTCCGGCATCAGATGTTCGCCGGCCCGACTGTTGGTCAGCAGGCCCGGGGGCACGTCCAGCTTGCGGACTTCCGTGAGGCTCAGCTTCTTATCGCCGTCGGCGTCCGCGAATTGCAGGATGCGGTCGGCCCGGCGCTTGGCGGGGGTGTTCTGCAATTCCTCGACCGACAGCCCGCCGTCCTTGTTGGCATCGACGAATTTGAACCGGCGCATCAGAGAGTCCCGCAGGCGTTTGACGGCCTTCTCCGCCTGCTCGCGGTCGCCCCCGGGGGCGTCCACCGCGACGACCTCGAAGGACCGACGCGGCTGGCCGTTGGGCGTTTTGGTGTTGGGGATATCGAACCGACGCAGCCGGATGCGGGGGAAGTAGGCCGCCAAGGCGTGGAAGTCCTCGCGCTGCCAGCGGTCGTACGGGTGGTCGTGGCACTCCGCGCACTGGATCTGGATGCCGAGGAAGATCCGGCTGGACTCCGCGGCGACTTCGCCGCCGCTGGCGGCCTGGGCGAAGATCAGCCCGGTCGCCCCGTTCTCGCCGACCGGGCCGGTGGCGGTCATCAGGTCTGACGCGATGTCGTCCCAGCCGGCGCCGGAGGCGAGTTGCTCCGTCATCCACGTTTCGAAGACGTGATCGGTCCGGGCGGCGCGCTGATCCGTGGCCCGCTTGAAGATTACGTCCCGCCAATACGCCGACCAATTCGCCGCATAGCCCGGATCCTGCAACAGGCGATCGAGGGCCGCGGCGCGGCGGTCGAGATCGGAACCGCCCTGCTTCGCGAACGCGATCTGCTCCTCCACGGTGGGCAGGCGGCCGGCGACGTCCAGCGTCAGCCGGCGCAGCAGGTCGTCGTCGTTCGCCGCCGGCGCCGGCGAGAGCGCCTCGTCGGACAGATACGCCTCCACCGCCTTATCCACCGCGGCGGCGGAACGCTCCGCGGAGATCGCTCCCTCCACGCCGAATCGCCCCGCCTCCGACGGCTCCGCCGCGCTCGCCGGCCCGGTCAGGACCGGGGTCGCCAGCGTGAGGAGTAACCCGAGAGGGATCAGCGACGGACGCATCGACGGCACGGGGGCGGGAGGAAGGGGGCCCGAGAACGCTCGGTCTCCCTATTCAACCCGCGCCGGACTGAACAGTGACGCAGAAAATGTTCCGCTCGCATCAAAATCGGCCGACCTACGACAAGATTCCCCTCGATGCGGTGTCTCATTTTCGCACTGAGGTCATTCTGACGACGGTTCGTCGGCGGCGAGCGCGGCGAGGTGCGTCTCCACGCCCTCGGCCAGTTGGGCCGGGTCGTAGCCCCCTTCCAACAGGCTGACGACCCGCCCGCCGGCGTGGGCCTCGGCGATCGCGACGACCGCAGCGGTCATCGCGGCGAAGTGCTCCAATTCCAACCCCAGATCGCCGACGGGATCGCCTCGGCGGGCGTCGAAGCCGGCGGAGAGGATCACCAACTCCGGCTTGCAGACGTCCGCCACATCGCCCAGCGCGATGCAAAACCGGCCGACGATCGTGTCGGCCGGCGTGCCGAACGCGATCGGCAGGTTGCGCGTCGCACCGAGGCCGGCGCCGGCGCCGGTTTCATCCTTCGCTCCGCTGCCCGGGTAGAAGGGGAAGCGGTGCAGGCTGAGGAAGTGGACGTTGGGATCGGCGTAGAAAGCGTCCTGCGTGCCGTTGCCGTGGTGCACGTCGAAGTCGATCATCAGCACGCGAGCCAGCCCGTGGACCGCCCGCGCATGAGCGGCGGCGAGGGCGGCGTTCGCCAGCAGGCAGAACCCCATCGCTCCCCGATCCGTGAACGGCCGGGCATGATGGCCCGGAGGGCGGACCGCGCAGAAGGCCCGCGTCGCCTCCGGTTCCGTCAACACCGCGTCCACCGCGGCAAGGCCGGCCCCGGCCGCGCTGCGAGCGGCGGACATCGAGCCGGCGAGGACCGGGGTGTCCGGTTCCGTCAGCCCTCCGCCGTTCGCCGCAAGTCCTTCCAGCCATTCCAGATGGGCGACGGTGTGCAGCCGAGCGAGCGCCTCGTCGGTCGCGGGGGCGTGTTCCCGCTTCGCCCACGTCCCGCTTTCGGCATGAGCTCCGACCGCTTGCTCGAGGACCGGCGTGAGCGCCTCCAGCCGGGCGGGCCGCTCCGGATGGCCGGGGCTGAGCGCCGTGGGGTCGTGCTCGGCGTGACCGGGGGTGTGGAAGAGCAGGTTCATGCGGGCGGGCGGGAACCGATGGACCGGAAACGTGGATTCAACGGACGCGGCGGAACGAACCGTCGGCGATCCGGTCGGGCGAGCGGAGGGACGTTGACCGCAGCGCGGTTGGCTCGGAGACTAGTCGACCGGAAGATTAGCCGGTTGCCGCCGTGTGCGGCGCTCCGCCGCCCGCTTCGAGGTCCCCCATGCGTCGTCCTTCGCTCCGCCTGCCGTCGCCCGTTCGCGGCGTCCGGTCCGCTTCGATCTCGGCGGTTGCGCTGGGGCTGTTGGCGGTCCTCACGCCCGCCGCGTCCGCCCGACAGGACGACGCCCCCCCGGGACCGGCGGAGGAATTGGGGGCCGAGGTTGAAGCGGAAGCCGAAGCGGACGCCGTCCCCGATGAGGCCGCCCCCGACGACGCCGGTCCGAAGACCGGTCCCGCGTTGCCCCGCGGCATCCAACCGCCGCCGGCGAAGCCCGCCAGTTTCACCACCGTCACGCCCTTGATGAGCGAAGCGGAGTTGGAGGAACTCGGCGCCGCCGTCCTCCGCGCCCGCTACCGCGACGCGCTGGAAGCCGGGCCGACGAACGCGGCCAACAAAGAGGTGATCCAAAACTGGGCGAAGTGGCGGGTCGCTCAACTGGCCGGCATGGCTCCCCTGCCGGAGGTGGATGAGGACGAGGAGGAAGAGGACGCCGAGCCGCCCGAACCCCGCACGATGGTGGAAGACCGGGCCGCTTTGGACAAAGTCGTCACCGAGCTGCTCCGCGACGCGAACAACTATATCGGCCCGCCCCGGGGCGGCCGGAACGTCGAGAGCGCCAAGCTGGCGACGTTCCCGATCCTCGTCGCGGAACTGGTCAAGCTGAAGGACAATCACCTCGTCCTGCGGACTCAGGCGATTAAAGTCTTGAGCCGTTTGGAGGTCGCCGGCGACGGCGGCGGCGCCAGCCCGTTCAAGCGATACGGACCGGGAATCGCCCAGCTGCTGGAGATTTATAAAGCGACCGGCGACGAAACGCCCGAGCTGGCCGTGAAGTATCAGGCCGCGCAGGCGATCGCCTTCGTCGCGGAGAACGGCCGCAACGTGCCGGGCAACCTGCAGTTCGAGGCGGCCAAGCTGTTCGCCTCGGACCTCGCCGCCCACCCGGAGTATCCCGGCTGGATGCAGGGCGGCCTGGCGACCGCGACGGCTCGCATGAACCTGCGGGAAGCGTCGCTCGGAACCGATCTGATGACTGCGCTGACCGACGAATCCCGCCCGTTCGAGGCGCGCACCCGGGCCGCCGCCGCGATCGTCCGTCTGCCCAGCGTGCCCGCCGACGTGAAATCCGCCCTGCCCAAAGCTCTGGAGGATCTCGGCCGGTCGATGGCGCGGTCCTACAACGCCCGTCCTTCCACCGAGCATGTGGAGAACTTCCGCACGCTGGAGTTCGCCTTCAAACCGGTCGCCCCCAGCGAAGCGGACCGCCTGCAGAGCGGCGCGATCCTCTCGGGCACCTCCGTCCCCTCGGAACTGCTGGCGGCCTACGGCCGATTGCACCCGCTGGTGAAGCACGTGGCGGGCCAAGATTTCACGACTCCCGTCAGTCGTTGGACCCCAATCCCCGCCGACCTACTCGCCAACGCCGGCGTCGGCGCCGACCCCGCGGGGTGAGTCAGGTCTCGGCGTGCCCCCCGGCGGCTCGGTCCCCCGCCGACCAGCCGCCGGCCTTTTGTCGCAAGCGGTAGTGGAGGTGCAGGCAGCGCAGCCCCCACAGCGTCATCGTGTGATCTGCCCGCAAGTCGCCGCCGCCTTCCCCGTCGCTGGCGGGGTAGACGTGAATCCGTTCCCGGAAGCATTGCAGCCGGCGCGCGACGACCGACCCGTCGGGGCGATGCACGGTGAAATAGAACCCGGCGTCGCCGAAGCCTGCGCCCTCCGACAGCAGCACGAGCGAACCGTCCGCCCGCGCCTCCGGCCGCAGGAACACGACCGCGGCGCCGTTGGGCAGCGGGAACGCCGTCTTCACGCACGGTCCCGCGGCGCCCGGTGGGCGAGCGATCGAATAGCTGCCGACGTAGGTGATTCGGCCCGTTTTCACCAGGCTCCGCACCCAGGCGTTCGCCCGCACGGCGCCGGTTTTGTCGTCGGCGACCCGCACGATCTCGCTGGTCATCCCGTGACTGGCGTCGAGGGGCGAGAGCGGCAGGTTGAGCTGTCGGAGCCGGCGACTGAACAGCGCCGCGACGAGCCAGCCGAACAGCTTGAACAGCCCGCTCCACTCCGACCATAAATCGACGTCGAAGTCCGCGGTGCGTTCGTAAAACTCCCCGATCGCGGGATCGACCGCGGCCGGATCGAACGTCGACCCGGCCAGCTCTTGAAAGGACGGCAGCAGCCCGGCGCCGCCCCGCGTGAGCGTCAGTCCCTCCTCGCTCGCCCATCGATCCAGGAAGTCCGGCCCGATCCCCCGCGTCGGGCCGACCGGGCTGTCCAGCCACGGCTCCGCGGCCAGATCCACGCGTCGGCCCGTCAGTCGCACCCACAATTGGGTCGACCAATCGACGGCGTTCCCCCGGCGTTCGCCCAGCCACATTCGATCGCGATTCTCGGTTCGTTCCAGCCCGGGCTCGTCGTCGGCCCGGCGTTCCCCCGCAGAACCGCACCGGTCGGCCGTCGCCAACGTCTCGCCGTCGGTTGGATTCGAGTGAGCGATCACAGGCGGGCCGGATTGACCGGAACCGTGGGCGTCGCCCCGGAGGCCTTTGAGCGCAGCAGCGGTTGCAGGGCGTTGATGACCGCCGCGGCCCGGGCGTCGGGGTCGACGGCGAGATTATTGAACTCCTGCGGGTCGGCGCCGTGGTCGTAGAGTTCCACGCCGTATTTCCCAGCGCCCCACTCCGTATAGCGATAGCGTTCCGTCCGAATGCTGCACCCCATCACCTGCTCCGGCAGGCGGTCGTCGGCGGGGCGGAGCACCTGCGTGACGGCGGCCCCGTCCCACGCGGCGGTCGGGTCGTCGATCAGCGGTCGCAGACTGCGGCCCGCCAACCCGGCCGGCGCTTCGATCCCGGCAAGGTCGGTCAGGGTCGGGTAAATATCGACGAATTCCACGACCCGCCGGCAGGCGCCCGCCGCGGCTTGATCGGGGACGCGCACAATCAGCGGCGCACGGGCGCCCTGCTCAAAGAGGGTTCGCTTCTGCCAGACGCCGTCGTGCTCGCCGAGGTGATAGCCGTGGTCGCTCCACAGCACGACGATCGTGTTCTCCGCCAATCCGTGCTGCTCCAAGGCGCTTAATAGTCGCCCGACCTGCGCGTCGATGAACGAGACGCAGGCGTAATACGCCTGCGCGGCCCGCAACAGCGTCGGTTCGTCGAGGCGGTAGTTCGGCACGGGGTTGTTATGAGCGAACGCGGCCGTCGGCACGTCCTCCCGATCGCCCGCCGGGGCGTACGGGAGACGCAGCGATTCGAGGGGGTAGAGGTCGAAGTACTTCTTCGGGGCGACGTACGGCGTGTGCGGGCGGAAGAAGCCGACGCCGAGGAAGAACGGTTCGTCCCGTTTCTCTCGCATCAACCGGATCGCCTGGCTCGCGATCAGGCCGTCGGTCTGCTCCTCGTCGGCGCCGTCGGCCGCCAGCCAACTGAGCGCCCCGCTGATCTGCCGATGCGGCTCCGCATTAAAGACCAGCGCCTCGTCCGTTTTATCTCGGCCGAAGGGGTTGATCGCGCGATTCCAGGACGGCGGATCGTCGAAGCCGTCGGTCCCGATCGAGGCCGGGACGTTGTAATGATAAATCTTGCCGACCCGCGCCGCGAAATAGCCCGCGTTCTGAAACGCCTGCGGCAGCGTGACGACGTTCGGCAGTTCGTCGCGGAAGTGACGATCGAGGTCGTACACTTTGATGTCGTCCGGCCGTCGTCCCGTCATCACGGAGGCCCGCGACGGGTTGCAGAGCGGGATTTGATTGTAGGCGTTCAGAAAGCACGTCCCCTCCGCCGCGAGGCGATCGAGATGCGGCGTTCGGGCGATCGCGTCTCCGTAGCAGCCGAGCGAACAGGCCAGATCGTCGACCGCGATGAACAGCACGTTCGGCCGCGTCGGCTCCTCCGCCGCCGCGGCGTCGCAGACGGAGACGGCCAGCGACGCGATCGCGGCCAGAATGGAGATGCGGGCTCGTCGGGCGGCGTTCATCGATGTCGATTCATGCGGGGGCGATCCCGGGCATCCTACCGGGCGATGTCCCGCCGCGACGCGGGGCGGAATCGGTAGTCTCGGGGAATGTCCACGCCCGCTCCCCGCTCGTTTTACGGCTCCGATCCGGAGACCACCGTCGCCGCTGCTCTCGACGGCGATCCCCCGCCGAGCGCTGAGGCGCCGATCGAAGCGCCCGTCGGACAGCGGGACGATTCCGTCCGCCAGCTCGCCGAGCGCACGCACACCTCTCCCGAGGACGCCGAACCGCTGGTCGCGCAGGGAGCCTACACGCACGAGCAGGCCGCGAACCTGGCCCGCGGGGGGAAGATCGAGGCGCTGACCTATGACGCCGCGACCGGCCGCGTCGGCTGCCGATCGCCGAAGGGGGTGACGGCGGCGATCCGTCATGCTCAGACCGTCTGGGCGGGCGCGTACGCCGTCGCCGACGAGAGCGAGGACACCGCCGACAGTTGGGCGGACACGCTCGGTTCGGCGGTCGTGGGGGCGGGGTCCGCGGTGGGCGGGGCGGTCGGTTGGGCGTGGGGCACGGCGAAGGGGAAGGCGGTCAAGCGGCTGGCCCAGGCGGTGGTCGGCAAGAACCCGGCGGTGCTGATGTTCGCCGCCGGGCCGAGCGTGTATCGCGCCCTCGTGACCGGCGAGACCTCTTACCGACAGGCGACGAAGGATCTGTTCGAGGCCGGCGCCGGCGCCGCCGGGGGAGCGGCAGGAGCCGCCGCGGGCGCCGCGGTCGGAGCGACGGTGGGCAGCATCGTGCCGATCTTCGGCACCTTCATCGGCGGAGCGATCGGCGGGCTAACCGGCGGTCTGCTGGGCGCCGGCTTCGGCGAGCGGGGCGGCGAACTGCTCTCCGATTCCTTCGCCCCGGACGACGCCGACGCCCTGCGTCCGCTGGCGACCGACGAACTCGCCGCCCTCGCCTTCGCCCACGCGCTGGTCCCCGCGGAGGTCGAGCGTTTGAAGACCGCCGCCGAGACCGCGACCACCGAGGAGACGCTGCGTCTCTGGTTCAAGCTGTACACCGGCACGGAGTCCGCGACCGGCCGCGAACCCGCCATGACCGCCGTCCGCACCGCCGCCCGCGAGCTGTACGAACCGCTGCTGCAGGACATCGTCGCCGACCGCCCGCTGGTGACGATGCCGGTTGAGGGTTGAATGAGTCAGCAGGCGGGCCCGGGACGTCTCTTGTGAGCGCTGATTGCCGCGTAAGGGCTTCGGCGTACGAGCTGATCCCGTGTGCCATGCTCTCACGCCGGAGCGTCCGCGGAGGCGGGTGAGCATGAAGGACAACGCGGCCCCGCTCGCCGAGGTCGTGCGTCACCCGCCACTTACGCCGACTCGCTCTCAACGAACGCGCCGTGACTGAACCGCCAGCGAACCAGCGGATACCGCTCCGGTTCAGTTTCATGTCCCTCGTGCTCCAGCACGAATTCTCCTTGAGGGAAATCCGTATATTCGCCGTCGTACGTCTTTACGGACTCGGTGATTCTGCGGACTTGATTACGAAGATCGTCGACGCAGTAGGCTCTGACGGTACATCCGAAGAACAGGAACCGGCTATAGCCGCCGCCGGTTTCCGGGATATGCCAGCTGGCGTTATTGGAGCCGACCCCGTCGACGTCGTCCTCGATGACGCGGCGGACAAGCGGGACTTGTTCACTATTGGTTTCAATCCAACCACAAACGCTTACAAAAACACCCATGGCGTTTGTTCTGAAAGTGATGCGGCGCTGCTCGGGGCAAGGCGGGGCCTTTACTCCAGAGCTTCCACGTCGATCAGGTCTTTGGGGCGCCCGGAGGCCGCTTTGTTTTTGAGTAGGTCATCGCGACTGATGATCGGGACGGACAGGTCGTCGTACTCCTGAACGACGCGGCTCGCCCAACAGTCCTCGAACTCAACGCCAGGGATTGTGGTAAACAACTCCAACCGCAGCGGTTCGACGCCGAGGCAGACGATTTGATCCGGCTTCAGGAACATGTCCGCAGTGGCCCCGGCGTCCGCGAACCCAAATCTGTCGAGGGCATCAACCACGCGGGCGGCGTTCGCAGGGTCGGAACGGACCCAGACGTCCATATCAGCCGTGTAGCGAGGATAGCCGTGATAGGTCACGGCGTAGCCGCCGATCAGCAGGTACTCAACTCCCGCTGCGTTGCACGCACTCAAAAACTCTTGAAAGTCGGACGGGAATGGGGCGTTCGCCATGTCGGGCCGACCGCAATAGTTCGAGTGTTTCGAGTCGCTCCGTGCCGGTCCTTGCCCGCCACCAGGCTCGCTCCTCCGCCCCCTGCTCAGAAGCGGGATAGACGGCGAGGGTGCGGGCGCCGCGGCGGCGGGGTGTGGGGTCGCTCATGCGTTCATTGGCGATGGCTGTGCTCTCACTGTTCAGTATACCGATGAGACGGGGCGGCGGGTGAATTTGTGAGGTCCATTGATCGCCGCGAACCGCCGCGATTCGCTCTCCAAAATGCTTGGTTGTGTCCCGAGGCAAGAAGAACGCCGAGGCCCCGCGGGGCCTCGGCGTTACGACGTGGAGGTCATTGTTCGACGCGTGCGAACTACGCCTTCATCGCTTCGGCCAGGATCTTGCTGGTGCCGGGGCGCATGATGCGTTCGTCGACCTGTTCGCCCTGCTGCAGGGTGGCGCGGACCTGTTTGCCGGAGATGAAGACCGGCTTTTCATCGCTGTGGTTCTCCATCAGATCCACGCGGCCCATCGACTCGTAGTAGGCGGCGAAGCCGACTTTGATGGGCTGGATCTTCAATTCGCCGTTCAGGTTCTCGAAGATCTCCTGCGCGTCGAAGTCGCCCCAGATGGCCGTGCCGTCGGCGAAGGGGGCGTCGGCGTGTTTGCGGCCGATGACGATGTGCGTCAGGCCCATGTTCTGCCGGTAAATCGCGTGCATCACGGCTTCCTTCGGGCCGCCGTAGAACATCTTCATGTCCAAGCCCAGCAGGACGACGCGGTCGCTGACCTCGCCGCCGACCTTCGCCCACAGCTCGGCGTCGCTGTCGCCTTCGCCGAGGCCCTTGTCGGCGATCAGCTGTTCGTAGGTCTGCATGCGGATCTCCGCGGAGACGTCGTCGCTCTTCGTCTCGCCGACCAGCGGGTTCAGCACGGCGCCGGCGTTCTTGCCCTCGCGGAGCAGCGTTTCCAGGCCGTACACCATCGCGTACTCGTGGGCGCGGTGCAGGGGGTTGCGGGTCTGGAAGCCGACGACGGCGTCCCAGCCCTTCTCCGCGACCAACGCCCGCACCTCTTTCGGAGTCAGGACGTACTGGCCGAAGGAGGGGTTCTTCGGCTGGGGAAGAACGCGGATCGTCCCGCCGAACAGGTGCGTTTTATCGGCGTCCTGCTCCATCACCATGGCGCCGCCGGGGTGATCGGTGCGGTCGGTGCCGTAGACGCCTTTGACGTATTCGGCTTTGTCCCACGGGTAGACGTCCTCGACGTCGACCGTGGCGACGACTTCGCCGTCCGGGTTGGTCAGGGCGACGGTCTGGCCGGCGAGGACGGTGGTGGCCAGGTCCGCGGTCAGCGGGAAGGCCAGCGGGATCGTCCAGGCGTAATCGAACCCATTATGGGTGATGACGCTGTCGGAGAGCACCTTGTCGTACACGGCCTTCGTCATCGGCCCGGTCAGGGGCGACAGCGTGCCGTCGGCGATGCGATAGACGGTGGAAAGATCCGCGGCGCTGACGGGCACCTTGGGCAGATCCGCGGCGGCCTTCTTGAAGTCCTCGACTTCGGCGGCGGGGACGGTGCGATCGACGGGCTCGGTCAGGCCGCCGTGGGGGGGGATGAGGTCGGCCATAACAGCAGCGTGCGGGTCGCGGGGACAGTACGGATTGAGCGCGGGAGTGTGCGGGACCGACGGCGGGGCTTCAAGGGCGCGGGAGTCCGGGCGCGGGCGCGGGGCGGAATCCGATCGCGGCTTGCTGAGGGGCGTTGATTCGGCCGGTTTCCCCCGCTGCGGTCGGGCGAGAGGTTCAGAACGCTCCGCCTTCGGTTAGAATTACGGTCCCCGCGCGGAGTCCGCGGACGGTCTGCGTTTCGGCCGTTCGATTGAAGGGATTCGCCCCCGGCGCCGTTCCCGCCTTGATCTTTTCCACCCGGTATGTTCGCACCGTCTACGGAGGTCCTCGCCGGGACGGACGTCGACGCTCCGGCGCCGGAGTCCGAAGCTAAGCCCCCGGACCAACAGTCCGCGGACGATCACGGGATCGAGCGGCGCCCGACGGCGTCTGCGGAGGGGGACGACCGACCGCTTCGCTTATTGCACGTGCACAGCGGGAACCTGTACGGCGGCGTGGAGCGGTTGCTGGAAACGTTGCTCGCCCACGGGAACGACCTGGGGGAGGGAACGCCCGGCTTGAGGCAGGACTTCGCCCTCTGCTTTCAGGGGCGGTTGTCCGAACGGCTGCGGAAACGCGGGGCGGAGGTGGTCGATCTCGGCCCTGTCCGCCGGCTGGCGCCGTGGTCGGGGATGCGGGCGCGGCGGCGTTTGGCGGCGGCGCTGCGGGCCGCGACGGCCGCGGGCGATCCGTACGACGTGGTTCTGTTCCACGGGTTTTGGTCGCTAGGCCTGTTGGGCGGCGGAGCGAAGGCCAGAGAGAAGACAAGCGGGGGGACGCCGCGGGCGCTGTGGCTGCATGAAGACCCGGACGCCTCCCACTGGACGTATCGCCGGGCGCTGGGCGTCGGCGGGGACGGGGTGATCTTCAACAGCGACTTCGTCCATGACCGGCCGGCCTCCCGGGCCTTGCTGGAGGGGCTGCACGTCCCGGGCGAGCGGGGCGTGGTGCTTCGCTGCCCGGTCACGCCGCCTTCCCCGGTGACGGCAGACCGGCGGGCGGAGGCGCGGGCCTCGCTGGGGGTCTGCGACCAGGAGACGTTGATCTTCATCGCCGCCCGGTTCGTGCCCTGGAAGGGCCACGCCCTGCTGATGGACGCCCTGAGTCTGCTGGCGGCCGATTCGACGATCGCGGAGCGTCCCTGGAGCTGCGCGATCGCAGGCGATGCCCAACTCCCCGCGGAGAAGCGCCGCGTGGCGAAGTTGAAGACCCAGGCCGAGCGATTGGGGATCGCCGATCGTCTCCGGTGGCTGGGACACCGGGACGATATGCCGGAGATGATGGCCGCCGCGGACGTATATTGTCAGCCGAACACGGGGCCGGAGCCGTTCGGGTTGGTGTTCGTCGAAGCCCTATACGCCGGCTGCCCCGTGGTGACGACGGCGACCGGCGGGGGGCGGGAAATTCTCAAACAGCGCCGCGCCGCCGGAACCGGCAGCGGGGCGAACCGGGAGCGTGGGGAGTCCGCGGGGCTGTTGACCGGGATCGACGCCACCGCGGTCGCGAAGGCGCTGCGAACGCTGATCGTCGATCCCGCCCGCCGTCGTCGGCTCGGCGACCTCGGCCCGGCCCGTGCCGCGGCGCTCAGCGATCCGACGGCCCGGCTCGCTCAGTTGGACGCCTTCTGCCGCGACCTCTCCGGTCGCTCGGCGCCCGTGTCGCATCACCGCCCGGCGGCCCCGCAGGCGACGCGGACGGCGGCGTGACGGCCGCGGCTCGCCCCCGCCGGTTGGGCGTTTTCCTGCTGCGGTTCTCGTTGCCGCTGATCGGTTGGGCGGCGCTGTGGGGCGCCGGGTGGCTGACGGGGCGGGAGTTGGTCTCGCTCGACCCGCCGCCGCCGGGACCGCTGAGCGTGGTTCCCCGGACATACTCGGACGAAGAAGCCGACGCCCTCGCCGCTCGCACGAACGCGGCGTGGGATCGAATCGAAACGCAGCTCGCTGCGAAGGCGCCGCGGGCGTTCGCCCTCCTCCGCCCGCCGGCTGACTCGGCGGCGTTGGCCGATCTGGACGCCCGCCTGCCCCGCCCGCTCCCGCCGGACATCCTTGCCAGTTGGCAGCGGCACGACGGAGCGGACTACCCCAAGTACGGCGGCACGGGCGAGGGGCCGCACGCCCCGATCGGCTGGTTCCGCCCGTTCACCGTGCGGGAGGCGAGCTTGCGCGTGAAGTATTGGAACCGTCGTACGTTCCATAGGTGGTCGCTGTCGGAATACGCGGACCGCGACGCTCCCGCACTGCCGTCCGCCCCGCTCTCACTGGGCGTGGTCCCGAGACGCCCGGGCGGAGACGCGAGGCGCTTGGGTCCCCGGTGGGGCGGGGCGTTGGACTCGTCCAGCCCGGACAAAGAGTGGCCCGAACTGCTGGTCGATCTACGGAGCGGAACCCTGGAGACGATCCTCCGCGACGCCGGAACCCGCCCTTTTCTGACCGGCGGCGGAGAGCCGCAGGGTTGGGTCGAACACCTGGAATCCCTCGCCGATCGCTTGGAATCCCTGCCGGTCGACGCCCCGGCGTTTGCCGACGGCGGGTTCGATCTGTCTCGGCCGCATCAGATCCCATGACTGACGATCTCCCCGCGACCGCTCCCCCTGACGCCGAGGTTCCCGACGGGGACGAGCGACCGCTGCGGCACGGCTGGAGTCGCGGCCTGCGCTGGGCGGGGCGAGCGGCGTGGGTGGCCGTGGGCGTGGCAGCGTTCTTCCACGGCGTGCGGACGGCGACCGACGAGTACGACGACGCGGTCGCCGCCGCGGACGACGCCCGGTTCGGGTGGGGCGTGGCGGTGCAGTATCACAACCCGCGGCGCCCGTCGGCGGTGCGAACCATTTGCACGGCGGTTCGCGACACGAGCGGCGTCGACCTGCTGCCGCCCGACGGAGCGTCCGCGGAGGGCCGCGCGGTACGGTACGTGCGGATCGAAGGGGGCACCGGCCCGGAGAAGGCCCGCGACACGCTCGCCGCGATCGCCGGGATGTCCGCCGTCACCGAACTCGTCACCACCCGGTCCGTTCCCCGGGACGCGCTCGACATGATTCCGACCCTTCCCAACCTGCGGCGATGGTCGATTGATGGGGAGTCGTACTATGGCGACCCCTGGCAGCCCGAGGTCGAGGATCAACTGCGAATCGCTGCGCGTGTGCCGTCGCTGCGAGTGTTGGCGCTGCCTCACGTCGAGTTGAACGACGAACGTCTCAGCTTGCTCTCCGAGCTGGATCAGGTGACGACCGTCCTGCTCTCCGAGACGACCGGGGCCGGTGCGGAGGAGGTGCGGGCGGCGATGCCGTGGGCCGCGGTCATGCGGTGACCGGGCCTCCGCAAGCCGCTCAGGCCGTCAGGCCGGTCAGCACGCGCTCCGCTTCGTCGGCGTGGTCGGCGTCGACCAGCACGTCGTAGGTCTCCGCCCGCATCGCGCCGACGCTGGTGAAGTCCCGCTTCCCGCCGGTCATCGCGTAGCCGATCAGCGCGAACGCCGAGCCGAACACCGCCCCGATCGCGAGGCTCCACAGGATCAGCGGCCAGTTAAAGCCTTCACGGACGACCGCGCCGTTCTCGACTTCGATCGCCGGGAAGAACAGGGCCAGCAGCAGGCCGATGAACAGCCCCGTCATCGCCCCGCTCGACAGGCCGTTCAGAAACGCCCGGCCCCAGTTGAGGCGGCCGGTGACCTGCTCCACGAACTGCATCCCGCGACCGACGATCGTCACGTGCTCGACCGGGAACTTCTCGTCGGAGAGGTAATCCACCGCTTTCTGGGCGGCGGCGTAGTCCGGGAAGCTGCCGACGATCCGCTGCGGATTCTTGGAAACCGGGGCCATGGAGGGCGCGGGGGACGGAGAGGCGACGCCTGTGCTCATCGGAACGGGATGCGATTCGGTGGGGGAAATTACGGTTCCCACCCTACGAACGCGGACCGCCCGCGGCCCCGGGGGATCTTCCCGTCGGGGCCGCGGGCGGTTACCGAACGCTTGAACAAACGAACGCTCAGCGGGCTGACGCCCGCCGCTCGCCTAGGCGCTGAAGCTGGACCCGCAGCCGCAGGTGTTGCGAGCGTTGGGGTTCTCGAAGGTGAAGCCGCGCTTCTCGACGCCGGCGTAGAAGTCGATGACGGTGCCGTCCAGGTGCGGGCCGCACTTGTAGGGGACCGCGACGACCATGCCGTGCTGGACGAACAGCTCGTCCTTCGACTCGTCGACGCTGTCGTCGAAGCCGAGGGCGTAGGAGAACCCGCTGCACCCGCCGCCGGACACGCCGACGCGCAGCACGCTGGAGGCGGGCAGGGCCTGCTCTTCAATCACGCGGCGGACTTCGCCGACGGCGGCCTCGGTGACGGTCACGCAGCCTTCGGTCGGCAGATCGGCGGCAGCCGGCACGGTGGACTCGGGGGCGACGGATTCGCCGGTGACGGGGGGGGCTTCGGCGGTGGCGGGCATCGGGGTCCGGTCGACTGGGACAGAAACGGGAGGCTGATCTGCGATCAGCGTCCGGTAGTCTAGGTCCCAACCGGGGGAACGGAAAGGCGCCGTTCCCTTCGGCCGGCCGTTCGCCTGCGGTTTGCTCGCTGATCGTTCGCCCTCCGCCCCCGTCGTCGCTCCCGTTTGCGTGCCATGCTGTTCCCCGACACCCCCTCCAAATTATCCGACCTGAAGCCCGGCGCGACCGCGGACGTCTTCGCCCTGCTGAGCTCCAAAAAGCAGGACGTCACCAAGGCCGGCAAGCCCTTCTATAAATGCACCTTCCGCGACGCCGATCGGGAAGCGTCGGTGATGGTCTGGAGCGACTCCGGCCACTTCGCCGACTGCGAGGCGAACTGGACGAAGGGAGCGTTCTATAAACTCCGCGGAACGTACGAGGAGAACAATTACGGTCCGCAGCTCAACCTCGACAAGATTCGGCCCGTCCAGCCGACGGACGCGGAAGCGGGATTCAAAGAGTCGGACTTCTTCGAAACCAGCCGATTCGATCCGGAGAACATGTTTCGGGCGTTGACGACGCTGCTGGGCGACGCGATCGAAGACGGTCCGTTGCGGGCGGTCGTATTGAAGGTGCTGAACGACCGAGCCGAGGCCTTCAAAACCTGGCCGGCGGCGAACCGCAATCATCACGCCTTCGCCGGGGGACTATTGGAGCACACGCTCAGCGTGGTGCGGACGACGCAGTGGTTGTGCGAGAAATACGCCGGCATGTACCCGGAGATGAGCCCGCCGCTGTGCGTCGACGCGGCGCTCGCCGGGGCGGCGCTGCACGATATCGGCAAGCTGGAGGAACTCGACGGCTCGCCGGCGGGGGCGGAATATACGTCGTCGGGGCGCTTGATCGGCCACATTCTGATCGGCCGCGACTGGCTGCGGGCCGCTGCCGCCGCCTTTGAACAAACCGGGCAGGCTGGGCCGCAGGGCGGACCGGCGGACGCGGAATTATTGCTGCGAACCGAACACGTGATCGTCTCTCATCACGGCATTCGGGAGTTCGGCAGCCCCGCCGAACCGCACACGCCGGAGGCGTTGATCGTGCAGCACGCGGACGAACTCGACGCGAAATTCAACATGCTCGCCGACGGTTTGAAGCGGGCGCCGGGCGACGGTCCGTTCACGCCGTTCGATAAGCGATTCGGCAAACCCATCTTCCGCGGCCTGCCGGATGCCGACTGAACCACCTCTGCTAAACTCTCCTTGCCCGAGTTCCCCCGTGAGCGCCCCCGATGTCCGCCCCCGCCGTTCTTGACGAGTCGCCCCAGACGCTCGCTGCGCGCACGACGGCCGAGGCCGGGGAAACGACCGGCGCCCCGGCCTGGACGCCCCGGCCGATCCCCGCGGAGCAAGTCTTCCGACTCGATTTCGTGACGTGGGACCAATACGTCGCGATCGCGGACGCTTTGCCGAACCGCCACGTCTTCGTCACCTATGACAAGGGAACTCTGCAACTGATGACGACCGGCGCACAGCACGAGAATCTGAAATGCGTCGTCGCCTTGCTGACGGCCGCCGCGGCTGATGCCGTCGGGGTTGATCTGCGGTCGATGGGAAACCCGACCTACCGCCGGGCGGCTCTGGCTCGCGGGTTTGAACCAGATCACGTGTACTACGTCGAACTCGATCGCCGCTCGCTGCTCGGGCATTCGCCGGAGCAGCTGCCGCCGCCGGACCTCGCTTTGGAAATCGAAGTGTCAGCCACGGTCCTCGATCGGCTGCCGCTCTACGCGGCGGTCGGCGTGCCGGAGGTCTGGCGGATCGACGGAGAAAACGGGCTGACGTTTCTTCGTTTGGAGGGGGGGGCCGGCGGAGCCTACCGGGAGATCGACGCCAGCGAGCTGATCGCGGGCATCACGCCCGACATGGTTTGGGACGCGGCGTTGACGCTGCCTGCGGCGAGCGATCTCCGCTATCAACTCGCCGCCGTGGACTTCTTCTCCACCCGCCTCGCCGGTGAGTGATCCCTCGGTCAACGACCCGCCCGCGGTCGCCCTCTGGCACGGGGCCGGCAATACCTTCGCCCTGCACGATGGCCGGTTCGCGGGGCGGTTTGACGGGGAGGGCAAGATGCTCGATCCGGCGGCGGTTTGTGCGTGGTACGGGGTCGACGGGTTCGTCTCGCTGACGGCGCCGAGCACGCCCGGCGCGGCGGCGTCGGTGGCGTTCTTCAACCCGGACGGCGCCCCGGCGGCGGCCTGTGGGAACGGGCTGCGGTGCGTGGCGGCGCTGCTCGACCCGGAGCGGACCCGGGCGACCCCGTTTCGGACCGACAGCGCCTCCGCGGTCCGCAGCCCGGCGG
>NZ_WTPX01000052.1 GCF_013036045.1 Alienimonas chondri | reverse complement strand
GGTGAGCCATGGGGGGCAGGATACGGGCCGGGCGGCGGCCGGCTACCGATGCGGAGCCGGTTCCGTTCGGATCGGACCGTTCCCGCCCACGAACGTGCGGGCCGATCCTCCAAGACCGGCCGCCGCCGCGATCACGTCCCGCCGACCCCGCGGGCCAGCACGGCGACGAAAACCTCACTCGCCCCCGCCGCACGCAGCGCCGTGGTCACCCGCCGAGCGGTCGTGCCGGTCGTGAGGACGTCGTCGCACAGCAACACCCGCTTCCCCGCGACCGACGTGGGACGCGGCACGTTGAAGGCGCCCCGCAGGTTCGCCCGACGATCGGTCGGCGTGAGACGCGCCTGTTTGTCCGTCCGGTGCCGCTTGCGGACGAGCCGCGGCCGTGACGGCAGATTCAAGCCCCGGGCGAGCGTGTCGCAGAGTTCGGCCGCCGGGTCGTGGCTGGTGTGCAATCGGGCCGTCCAGTGATGCGGGACCGCCGCGACGAGGTCGAACCCCGCGAGCCGCTCCGCCCAGCGTTCCCGCAAGTCTTCGCCCAGCGCCCGCACCGCCGGTCGCCCGCCGTCGGTTTTGGCGTACAGCACGGCGTCCCGGAGTCGATCCGCGTGCAGCCCCAGCGAAACCGCCCCGCAGAACGGGAACGCATCTTCCCGTCGACAGTGCTGGCAATCGCCGCAGTCCGGCACGTGCGGGCCCGTCGGCGCCCCGCAGCCCCGGCACCACCCGCGGTCGGGTTCGGTGAAGGTCGCCCGGCATTCGCAGCGGGGGGTGAGCCGGGGCGGTTCGATCACGCCGTCCGCCCCGCACAGCGGGCAGGCGGGCGGCACGCACAGATCGAGCAGCGAGCGGGCGAAGTCCGAGGCGCCGCGGACCACAACTTGCTTGGCGCCGCCCCAACCGACGGCGCGTCGTTCCGCCCGATGAGAACTGCGAGGGGCGACGGGGGCGATCGACACGGCAGCGTCTACCATGGTGCGTCGATGAACGTCCCCGCAACCGATCGCTCTCCCGCCCGGCCCCCCGATTCCCGGTCGAGGGTGCTCGTCGTCGGCGGCGGTCTGGCGGGACTCGCCGCGGCGGCGGGGCTGGCGCCGCGGGGGTTCGACGTGACGGTGCTCGAAAGTCGTCCGCGGCTCGGCGGGCGGGCCAGCTCATTCCTCGACAAAACCACCGGCGAGCGCGTCGATAACTGCCAGCACGTCACGATGGGCTGCTGCACGAACTTCCTGTCGCTCTGCGAGGAGGCCGGTCTGTCGCCGTATCTGGCGGAGCAGGGCGAGGTGACGTTTCAGCTGCCGGACGGGACTGTCAGCCGATTGTCGGAGTCGCGCCCCGCGGGGCGGTCGCTGCCGGCGCCGTTTCATCTGGCGTTGTCGTTCGCCCGGCTCAAGCATTTCACGCTGCGGGAGAAGCGTCGACTGGCAGCAGGGGTGCAGGCGTTGGCCCGCACGACGGGGGGCGAAGGGGACGACTTCGAGGGCTGGCTCGCCGGGAACGGGCAGACGGAGCGGCTGATCGAACGGTTTTGGAATCCGGTCCTGGTCAGCGCCCTATCGGAGACGCCGGACCGCATGAACGTCGCCGACGCCCGCAAGGTGATCGTCGACGGGTTCCTGGCCCATCCGGCCGCGTGGCGGGTCATCGTGCCCACCGTCCCGCTGGACGTGCTGTACGGGGAGAAGCTGTCCGGGTGGCTGCATTCCATGGGGGTGACGGTTCGCACGGGCGTCGGCGTGCGGCGGGTGAACGTCGGCGGGGCGGGTGCGCGGCCGTCGGTCACGCTGCGGGACGGGAGCGAGGAATCGGCCGATCACGTCTTGCTGGCCGTTCCCCATCATCGGGCGGCGTCGCTGGTCCCGGAGGAGTTCGCCGAGGCCGCGGGTCTGACGGCCGCGGCGACGCTGGAGACCGCGGCGATCAGCAGCGTGCACGTCTGGTTCGATCGGGAGATCACCCCACTGCCGCACGTCGTGCTGCCGGAACGCACGAGCCAATGGGTCTTCAATCGCACCCAGTTGCACCAACCGGTACCAGCCCGGAGCGCAAGCTCCGGCCGTGCGTCTCGACATGTTGAAGTAGGCGTCGAGAGGGCTGCGGGACTGACGGCCGACGCTTGCGCGTCGGGCTTGTATTCGAGGAGCGACCAAGCCGCCTCGTATTACTTCCAAGTCGTCATCAGCGCGAGCGATTCGCTCGCCGGACGACCGCAGCAGGAGGTGATCGACGAGGTTCTGGCCGAACTCCGCGAGGCCTTCCCCGTCGCCCGCGCAGCCGAGGTGAGGCACGTGCGTATGGTGACGGAGCACAAAGCCGTGTTCGCCCCGCTCCCCGGGCATCACGCCTTGCGGCCGACCTCCCGCACGCCGCACCCGCGGGTCCATTTGGCCGGCGACTACACGGCGACCGGCTGGCCGGCGACGATGGAAGGGGCGGTCCGCAGCGGCTTCGCGGCGGCGGAGAGCGTGCTGGAGTCCGAGGGGCGATCGGAGCGCCTCGTGCGGCCGGATCTCCCGGCCGGTCGGCTCGCCCGCTGGCTGGGGTTCGCGTAGCGATCACGGCGTGGGCACACTGCTCGGCTCCGAACGCTCGTTCGCGTCACAGTTCGCCCGCTCCCGGCGTATGCCCCTCGGTTTTCTCCTCCCGCCGAAGACCGTTCGCCGATTCGTGGTCGCGGGGGGCATGCTGGTCGGTCTGACGGCCGCGGGCATCGTGGGATTCCGCATGACGGAGTCTTACAACTGGTTGGACGCGGCCTGGCTGGCGATCGTCACGCTGACCACCGTGGGCGCCTACGACGAGCCGCTTTCGCCGAACGGCAAGCTGTTCGCGATGGGCTACCTGTTCTGCGGGTTGGGCGTGGCGTCGTACAGTCTGTTCGCGTTGGGCCAGACGGTCGTCAGCACGGAGTTTCATCGCCTTTGGGAGAGACGTCGGATGATTCAGCGGATCGAAGCGATGTCCGGACACAGCGTCGTCTGCGGCCTCGGGCGGATGGGGCAGGGCGTGTGCGAGTACCTCGCCCGCCGCGAACGGGCGTTTGTCGTGATCGACAAGGACGAAGACCTGTTGCAAGAAGTCTGCGCCGACCGCGGTTGGGCCTGGGTCGCCGGGGACGCGGCGGACGACGCGGTGCTGAAGGAAGCCGGCGTCGATCAAGCCGCCTCGTTGACGACGGCGCTGCCCACCGATGCGGAGAACCTGTACGTCGTACTGTCCGCCCGCCTGCTGAGCGACAAACTCCAAATCGTGGCTCGCGCGACGGAAGAACGGGCCATTCTGAAACTGGAGCGGGCCGGCGCCGATCGGGTCGTCAGTCCGCTGGCCAGCGGAGCGGTCAAGATGGCGCGGTTCATGTTGAACCCGCACGTCGAGGACTTCCTCGCCATCGCCGACGATCGTGACAGCGACCTCGAACTGGCCGACGTGACGATCGCGGAGGGCAGCTATTTGTGCGGTCGCTCTCTGAAAGAAAGCGGCCTGTCGGAGAGGGGATTGATGGTCGTCGGCATCCGCCGCGGCGACGGGGAACGGCTGATGCCGCCCCCGCCGGACGCGGTGCTCTCCGCCGGCGATTGCCTGTTCACCTTCGGCAAAGGCGCCGCGATCAATTCGCTGACGCAAAAGGACGGCATTGAGGACTCAGCGGGGCCGTAGCGATGCTTCAAGACCAAGAATTCAAGAACCAAAACGCTGCGGAGGGCTTATCGTTTGGTTCTTGAATTCTTGGACTTGGCATTTCATCACGCCTGCCGATCGGCGTCCGCCCGGTTCAACGCTTGCAGGAACGCCCGGGCGCCGGCTTCGATGATGTCCGTGGAGACGCCGCGGCCGTGGCGATCGCGGCCGCCGGCGTACAGCCGGACGTCCACCTGACCGAGCGCGTCCTTGCCGCGGGTCACGCTCTTCACCACGAAGTCCTCCAGGCGCGCCTCGATGCCGATGATGCGCTCGAGGGCGTTGAAGCAGGCGTCGATCGGCCCGTCGCCGATCGCGGCGTCGCGGTGAATGGTCGGCTCGCCGTCCCCGTCTGGGGAACCGGCGGCCGGGGCTTCGATCAGCTCCAGCGTCGCGGTCGGCACGCCGGTCGTGCCGCTGGAGGTGTGCAGGCTTTTAATGCTCCACCGCTCCCGGTTGGCGAGGCCGGCGCCGGACAGCTTCGCCTCCATCAACGCGGCGAGGTCCGCGTCGAACACCTCCTTCTTGCGGTCGGCCAGATCGATGAACCGATCGAACACCTCGGTGAACGTCTCATCGTTCGGCGTATAGCCCAGTTCCGTCAGCCGGGCCTTCACCGCGGCCCGGCCGCTGTGTTTGCCGAGCACCAGATCGGTCCCGATGAAGCCGACGTCCTCCGGCTTCATGATCTCATAGGTCGCCGGGTTCTTCAGCATGCCGTCCTGATGAATCCCGCTGGCGTGGGCGAAGGCGTTGCGGCCGACGACCGCCTTGTTCCGCGGCACGCCCTGTCCGGTGACGCTGCCGACTAAGCGGCTCGTCGGCGACAGCTTGCGGGTGTTGATGCCGGTGGTCAGGCCGAAGTGGTCCTGCCGGGTCTTCAACGCCATGACGATTTCCTCCAGCGCCGCGTTGCCGGCCCGCTCGCCGATGCCGTTGATCGTGCATTCCACCTGCCGGGCGCCGGCCTCCAGGCCTGCCAGCGTGTTCGCCGCGGCCAGGCCGAGATCGTCGTGGCAGTGGGTGGAGATAATCGCCCGATCGATGTTCGGGACGCTCTCCTTCAGCATCTTGATGACGTCGAAATACTGCTGCGGCGTGGCGTAGCCGACGGTGTCGGGGATGTTGACGGTCGTCGCCCCGGCGTCGATCGCCTTCTCCACGACTTCGCAGAGGAAGTCGCGTTCGGTGCGGTAGGCGTCCTCCGGGCTGAACTCGACGTCGTCCACCTTCTCCTTGGCCCGCTGCACGCTGGCGACGGCGCGTTCGACGATCTGCTCCGTGCTCATCCGCAGCTTGTGCTCGCGGTGGATGGCGCTGGTGGCCAGGAACACATGCACGCGACCGCGTTCGCCCTTGGCGACGGCGTTGATCGCGGCGTCGATGTCCCCGTCCCGGCAGCGGGCCAGTCCGCAGATCGTCGCCCGATCGCCGAAGCGTTCGGCGATCTGACTGACGGCGTCGAAGTCCCCCGGGCTGGCGATCGGGAAGCCGGCTTCGATCACGTCCACGCCGAGGTCGCACAGGGCTTCGGCGACCCGCAGCTTCTCGTCGGTGTTCATGCTGCACCCGGGGGATTGCTCCCCGTCGCGCAGCGTGGTGTCGAAGATAACGACGCGGTCGTCGGGTCGGTCAGACATGAGCTTGGCGAGCGTGGGGCGTCAGCCCCAGGTGCTTTGAACGAGGTGAGAAGAGCCGACCTCGGGGAGTCTCCACGAAAAAACCCCGGGGCGAGCGGCCCCGGGGTTTGGAGTGTGACGGCAGACGCCGAACTTCACACGCGACCCGGACCCGCCGACGAGGCGAGTAGGAGGGCGAGCGGAAGGAGCGTGGCAGTCACGCGGGGAGTGTGGACCCGAATCAGCGTCTCGTCAAGCTCTTTATTCCACGCACTTCGTAACGCGGAGGCCCCGCGGGGCCTCCGCGTTATCACAAATCATAATTGCGCCACCTCCACCCGCCGCCCGGTCTCCGCGGCCTGATAGATCGCCTCGATCGCCAGCAGGTCGCGGAGACCTTCCTCGCCGGGGCACTTGAAGGGGGACTTCTGCTTCACGCTCTGGCTGAAGGCGTCGATCTCGACGGCGAACTGATCGGGAGTGTCGAGGTTCATCGGCTCGCCCTTCACGGAGCCGTCGAGACCGGAATAGCTGTAGGCGGGCTTGAGCAGCACGGAGCCTTTCTCGCCGAAGGCTTCGCCCTGGTTGAATCCGCCGAAGTTGTAGGTCGTGGCGCAGCTCGCCGTGACCTGCGCCCGCAGGGGTTCGGGGAGGTTCCGCTCCTTCGCTTCGCTCTCCAGCACGGAGGGGAACGTCATCGTCCAGCCGAGCGTTTCCTCGACCTGCCGGAATTTGATCGACTCGGTGAGCGTCGTCTGGGCGGTGACGGAGATCGGCTCCCGGCCGGTCATATAGCGGCAGAACTGAAGCGCGTAGATGCCCACGTCCATCAGCGGGCCGCCGCCGGCGAGTTCGCGGTTGAGCCGCCAGTGCAGCTTTTGATCGGGGTCGGCGTCGGCCGGCATCTTGAACCCGAACCCGGCGCCGAGACCCCGCAGTTCGCCGAGGCCGCCGGATCGCACCGTCTCCATCGCCTTGAGATGATGCGGTTCGAACTGGCAGCGATAGCCGATGCCGAGCTTCACGTCCGCTTTCTCGCAGGCGGCGATCATCTGCCGGCATTCCTCGGCGGTGTTCGCCATCGGCTTCTCGCAGAAAACGTGCTTGCCGGTTTCGGCGCCGCGGATCGTATATTCCGCGTGCAGACCGTTGGGCAGGACGATGTAGATCACGTCCACCGCGTCGTCATCGGCGAGGCGGTCGAACTGCTCGTAGGTGTAGACGTGGTCGCCCAGGTCGTATTTCGCCCGCCACTTGTCTCGCTTCGACGGCGTGCCGGAGACCACCGCGGCGAGTTTCGCGTGCTCCGTCTTCTCCAACGCCGGGGCGAGTTGGTTCGTGCTGAGCCGCCCCAGTCCGACGAGGGCGTAGCCGAGCTTTTTCTTCTCGTCCGTACCCGCCGCGAACAGCCGTGGCGAGAGCGCCGCGGCGGCGGAGAGGGCCGCGGTGGAGGCGAGGAACGTACGGCGGGCGGGCATCGGGAGGCTCCGGGGGGGCGGGTCTATTACACGGTAAAGGCCATCACGCCGTGTCCCACGGGGGCATTCCCGCGCCGTCCGCCGGGGGCGGAGCGCCGGTAGAATGGACTTCACCCAACGACGAACGGCGGACAACAGCAGAGCAGCGAGGGGATCGTCCCCGCCACATACGCCCCGACGAAGGCCGTCAGATTCTCAGGCCATTTCGCGTGGCGGCGGCGGCGAACCCGCAGAGCCAACGCGGCGCCGCAGAAGCCAGCCCCCGCGCCGATCGTCCAAGCGGAGCACGTCAGCAGCAGTAAGTAGGAGAGCGCCCCCTCCCCGTGGGGCAGCTTGCCGCCCTGACGGACGACTTCGATCGTGAACAGCACGCCGAGGATTACCGTCGGCGGCGTCAGAAACCCGAGCGACCCGCCGAAGAACGCCGCAATCGCACCGGGCATCTGCTCAGTGCGGTGCGGCGGTCGAGGGGCCGTCACCCGCATTACCCGATCTTCACCGGCTCCCCGCTGGCCGCGCTCTTGTAGAGGGCGTCGAGGAGGTACTGCACGGTCAGGCCTTCGCGGCCGTCGGCGGGGTGGGGTTTGTCTTCGCGGATCGCTTCGATGAACTCCCACATGCTCGGCGGGGGGACGGGGGCCGGTTCGTGGAGGTCGTCGTCCCAAAGGGCGCCGGCCCGTTCGCAGGTCAGTTCGGCGCGGAAGTCGTAGCCCTCGCCGATGTTCTCGTGCACCAAGCCGCCCCTGGTGCCGAACAGGCGGGTCTCCATCCGTTCGTTCTGCCGTTGATTGCCGGCCCAACTGGCTTCGAGGCTCAGCATTTGGCCGGATTTGAAGCGGATCGTGCCGGCGGCGAAGTCCTCCACGTCGAACTTGTTGCCGCTGTCGGCGACGGCGGCGCCCGTCAGGGCGTTCCAGGTCTGGCCCATGACCCACTCCGGCTCCGGGTAGCCCATCAGCCAGAGGGCGAGGTCCAGCCGGTGCACGCCGAGATCGATCAACGGGCCGCCGCCGGCCATCTTCTTTTGGCCGAACCAGCCGCCCCAGCCCGGCACGCCGCGGCGCCGCGTCCAGACGGTGCGGCCGTAATAGATGTCGCCCAAGTCGCCGGCGTCCACGCGGGCCTTGAGCGCCGCGGCCTGGGCGGTGAACCGAAACGAAAAGTTCATGCCGAGGCGTTTGCCGGCGGCTTCGGCGGCGTTCAGCATTGCCTCGCCGTCCGCGGCGCTGGTGGCGATCGGCTTCTCGCACAGCACATGGCAGCCGGCCGCAAACGCCTGCTCCGCCAGCGGCCGATGCAGGCTATTGGGGGTGCAGATGGAGACCACGTCCAGCTTCGCCTCCGCGAACAGCGCCGCCGTGTCGCGGTATTTGCCGGCGATGCGGAACTCGTCCGACATGTTGGACAGCCGGTTTTCGTCCAGGTCGCAGAGCGCGACGACCTCGCAGCCCGGGTGGGTGCGATAGCCCTCGATGTGCTTGCGGCCGATGCCGAGACCGATGACGCCGACGCGGAGAGGGTTCAAAGTGACGGGAGGCAGGTTGAAGGAAACAGGCGAGCGGCGGGCGTCAGCCCGCTGAGGGAGAACCGACAGGCGTCGATCACGCCTCCGTGCGATACTCCTCCGGCTGTTCGTAGCCGGGGATCGCGATGCGCGGGTTGTCGTTCTTCGACGCCGGCAGGCTGAGGGGCGCCCGCGGAGCGGTCCAGCGGACGGCGTTGCCGACGACCCGCAGAATCTGGGCGTTGCGATACATCGGGTAGGTCTCGTGGCCGGGGCGGAAGTAGACGATCCGCCCGTTGCCGCGGGTCCAGATCGCGCCGCTGCGGAAGACGTTGCCGCCTTGGAAGTTGCTGACGAACAGCAGGGTTTCCGGCTCCGGGATGTCGAAACGCTCGCCGTACATCTCCGCTTCCGGGAGTTCGATGCAGTCGCCGATGCCGGCGGTGACCGGGTGGTGCGGGGCGAGGTTCCAGAGGATTTCCCGCTCGCCCGCTTCCCGCCACAGCAGGGAACAGGTCGTCCCCATCAGCCGCTGAAAAATCTTCGCTTCGTGCCCGCTGTGCAGCACGACGAGACCCATCCCGGCCAACACGCGGTTCTGCACCCGGGAGACGATCGCGTCGCTGACTTCGCCGTGGGCCATGTGGCCCCACCAGGTGAGGACGTCGGTCGATTCGAGAACGTCCTCGGTCAGCCCGTGTTCCGGCTCGTCGAGGGTGGCGGTGCGAATCGTCAGGTCCGGCGCGGCGAGACCGCGGGCCAGCTCGGCGTGGATGCCGTCGGGATAGACGGCTTTCACGTCGTCACGTTCCCGCTCGTGGCGGAACTCGTTCCAAACGGTTACCCGCAGCGGGTCGGACATCGTGGCTTTCTTGGCGAGCGGGGGGCGTCAGCCCCCTGAGCGAACGGACAACGGGCGGCGGGAGTGTGCCGGCCCGCAGAGGATTCCGAAAGGCTCCCCGGCCGATCGAACGCGCCGGAGGCGACCGGGCGACGAAAAGAGCCGCGGCGGGCCGTTTCCCGTGGGAATCGGCCCGCCGCGGCGGGGACGTTCAAGTTGTGGCCAGCCTCAGGTCGCAGGGACCCTGTCGCTTAAGGGAGGAGCGGTGAACTCCGCGACGCTGGCGCTCCGGGTTGTGACTTCAAGGTTCAGGTAACTGAATTCAACCTGACGAAACCGGTCGTCCAAGCGGACGGGCCGGATTCAGTTGCAGCCGCAGGGGGCGGCACAGGTCGGGGCAACGTAGGCCGGGCCGACGCCGGCGTCGCCGCAGCCCGCGTCACAGCCGTTGTAGGCCGGGGCACAGCTGGAGGCACAGGGAGCGGCACAGGTCGGCACACCGCCGCACACGTCGCCGCAGCCGGAGCCGCAGGGAGCGGCGCAGGTGGGGACGCAGCAGGCGGGCTGGCAGCAGACGGGCTGGCAGCAGTTGTCATCCGGGCAGATGATGTTCAGCACGTCCAGGGCGCAAACCACGTCGCCGACGCCGCCGAAGAGGCGATCGCAGAGGCTACGCTTCGGGGCACAGCAGTAGTTGTAGGACGGCGCACAGCCGGTGTCGCAGGTGTTGTAGACCGGGGCCGCACAGGTCGGCGCACACGGAGCGGCACAGCTGGCGCCGTGGCCGAACAGGCCGGCGTTCGCGACGCTGCCGGAGCAACAGAGGGCGGCGACGGCGACGAGGGAGAACAGCTTCATGGGGGACTTTTCCTCTAGGGACGTCTTGAGACCGGGAGGGGAAACCGGCTCGTTCTCCCGACACGCCGTCTCGGCGGGCAACGCGGTCACGTTGCCCATCGGCCGTTTGCCCGAAGGCGAACGGCTGGCGGGGCGTTCGTCCGACGACCCCGTGGGGACGGCGAGCGAGCGGAGGCGAACCGGAGCAGGTTCACCACTCCTTTCGTCCGAACAGCCGCCCGGACTGTGCCCGAGGTGTCCCATCCGTCTGCTTTCCCTCGCTCGAGGACGTATCCTCCGCTTCCTATCGATCGTGCCGACTCGAACTCCGCGTTTCTGGTCGAAATCCCGCGATTCGACTCATTTCCCGACGCACGACCGAGAGCGTCGTTGCGGGACCGCCCGCCGAGAAGTTACCGGAGCGCCGTCCGGCAGCAGCGCTCGTAGAGCAACCCCTGCGAAATCCCCGCCGACGCGGCGCTGCGGGGAACCTGGCTCGCCGCGGAGAACCCCGGGACGGCGTTCAATTCCAGCAGCCACGGCGTTCCGTGCGGGTCGATCCGCAGGTCGACGCGCACCAGACCCTCCGCGAACAACGCGTCCGTCGCCTGCACGGCGAGCGCCGCGGCGCTCGCGGCGAACCGCCCCTCCTCGCCTTCGTCGGACTCCGCGGTCACGACGTCAAACCGCGTGCCTTCCTCCTCATACTTCGCCGCGTAGGTGAAGAGGGCGGCCGATCCGCCGGCCGGCGTGATCCGCAGCGGGGGCAACGCGACGCCGTCCAAGACCGGGACGCTCCACTCCTGACCGGGGATGTACTGCTCCGCGACGGCGAGGAAGTCGTGCGCGTGGGCCTCCGCCAGGGCGGCGGACAGCTCGCTCAGGTCGTCGATGCGCGTCACCCCGACCGACGATCCCCCGGCGTCCGGCTTGATGACGAACGGCAATGGCCAGGTCTCGGCGTCCTCCGGCAGCTCTCCGTCACCCAACGATCCGTCGACGAACTCCGCCCACGGAGCAGTTCGCAGATTCAACTCCGCCCAACGGGCCTTGGAGAGCCGCTTCCGCCACGACAGGACGGAACTCCACACCCCGCTGCCGGTGTAGGGCAGGCCCATCCGGTCCAGCACGGTCTGCACGCGGCCGTCCTCGCCGAACGGGCCGTGCAAGGCGATGAAGGCGACGTCGAACGGCCCGCCGAGGCCGGCTTCATTCTTCTCCCCGCCCGGAGCAAACGGACCGTGCACCGGGTCGAGCGTCATCAGGGCGTCGACGCAGTCCTCGTGCGATTGCGGCAGTTCGAGTCGCACCGCGTCGTGCCCCCGCTCCTTGAGCGCCGCATGCACCGCGGCGCCGCTGGCGAGACTCACTTCTCGCTCGGCTCCCATCCCGCCGCACAGCACCACGATCCGCAGCGGATCCTCCGTCACGGCGCCGGGCCGCAGTTCCTCCGGGGTGAAGCCGAGGGCGGCGGCGAAGCGAGCGGTGCCCGAGGCGGCGGGAACGACTTGGGACTCCGGATCGCTCACCAGATCCGCAATTCGGTTTCGAGTTCCACGCCGGTCCGCTGGCGGACGGTGTCGCGGCAGAGATCGATCAGCCGCAGCACGTCGGCGCTCTGAGCGCCCTCGCCGGTAACGATGAAGTTGCCGTGCCGATCGGAGACCTCCGCCCCGCCGACGCGGGTGCCCTTCAGCCCGGCTCGTTCAATCAGGTCGCCGGCGCTCTGCCCGCGGGGGTTCATGAACACGCAGCCGGCCGACTGATGCGAGAGCGGCTGGCTGCTCTTCTTGAGGATCCACGTCTTGCGGGCCCGGTCCGCAAGATCGTCCGGGTCGGCGGACTTCAAAGCGAACGTCGCCCGCAGCAGGCACAGCTCGTCCAAGCTGCTGCGGCGATAGCCGAAGGAGAGTTCGTCGCGGGTGCGGGTGACGATCTCGCCGGAGCGGGTCATCACCTCGACGGAGTCGCACACCGAACCCACGTCCGCGTGCCGACCGCCGCTGTTGCCGTGCAACGCCCCGCCCACGGTGCCGGGGATGCCGACCAGCGTTTCCAACCCGGCCAGCCCCGCTTTAACGGTCTCGGCGACGAGGTGCGACAGCGGTGCCCCGCAATCCACCGTCGCCGTACCGGCCTCGGCGTCGATCGTTAGCTCGCTCCAATGTTCCTTGGGGAGCCGGATGACCAACCCACTGACGCCCTCGTCCCGCACCAGCAGGTTCGACCCGCCGCCCAGCAGGCGACAGGTGGTGTCCGTCTCCGCGCACCGCTTCACCAGCGCTTGCAGCTGATTGCGATCGGTCGGTTCGGCGAAGTGCTGGGCCGGCCCGCCGACGCGCAACCACGTCTTCGGGGCGAGCGGTTCGTCGGTCGACACGGTCGCCCCGGCAAGGTCCACGTCCGCGAACGGCTCGGCGGGGGCGTCGCCGGCGTCGCCGTCGGCGTTCTGGTCGGGAGCGGGAACGTCGGGGGGATTCATCGGCGCTGGGGCGTTCAAGGGGCGCCGGGGGCGTCAGGCAGTCGGGAAAAACAGGTCGCGGGCGCGATCGATATCGCCCGCCCCGGCGAGCACGACGGCGTCCCCCGGGCGTGTCGAATCGTCCGCCCAGCCGACCAGAGCGTCAAGGTCAGGCAGGTAGGTCGCCCCCGCCGCCTCGGCCAATCGCCGCGACATCGCTTCGCACTCCGCGGCGCTTGCGGTTTCGCGGGCGGGGAAGACGGGCAACACCGCAGCCGCGGCGTAGCCGCTCAATGCGCCGACGAACTTATGGAAGAGGGTTTCCGTCCGACCGCCTTGATGCGGTTGGAAGGCGATTGCGGCCCTCCCGCTTGCGGCCGCCTGCTGCGCTATCACTCGGGTCTCCCGCAGAGCCGTAGGGTGATGGGCGTAGTCGTCGAACACCGCGCGGCCGTGCCAGTCGCCCAGCAGCTCGCACCGTCGGCGAAGGGCAGGTGCAGAGCACAGGGCGGCGGTGAAGCGGTCGACGAGTTCCACGTTGGTCGCCGCCGAGACGTCGCCTCGCAGAAAATCCCGCACGCTCACTCGGTCGTGCCGCCACAGCCCGTCCGTTCGGCGGAGGACGTAGTCCGCCGCGGCGATTGCGAACCCGACGTTTTCCGGATGAGAGTGTACGGGGACCGGGAAGCGGAGCGGCTCGCCCTGCTCCGGAAGATACAGACGCATGGTCACGGCAGAGCCGTCAGGCGCCGGTTCGTACCCGCCCGCCTCCTCATAGTCCCCGTACGCCTCTCCGCGCAGCAACGCATATCCGCGCGACTTCGCCGCCCGACGAGCGCCCAGCGAGTCGTAGGCATATAGCAAGAATCCGTTGACTCCCCGGTTTGGGTCGTCCATCGCGAGCGCGGCCCGTTCAGTCACGCCCCGACAGAACACCTCGAACGCCGCTTCCAATTCCGCGGCGTCTCGATAGCTGTCCGGATGATCGAACTCCACTCCCGTGATCACCGCATGCGCCGGCTCGAGCCGCAGGAAGTGGCGGTTCCATTCGCAGGCCTCGACGACCAATAGCTCCGGGTCGGGATCGGCGAAGCTGTAGGTCGGGTCGACCGGCTCCGCCCCCACGAAGCCGGCGACCCGCTTGCCGCTGCAACGGAGGAGGTGTACCAGCAGCGCCGCGGTCGAGCTTTTGCCGTGGGTGCCGGCGACGGCGATCGTCTCGCGGCGGCGGGTCAGCTCCGCCAGCAGGTCGATGTGCGTCGCCTGCGGGACGCCCTCCGCCTCCGCTTTCCGCCTCGCCGGGTCGGTCGGCGGCACCGCGGGGGAGTAGAGCAGGAGATCAGGCCGCCCGTCCGTCGATTCGTCCCAGACGCGCCCTTCGGGATCGTGGGTGACGGCGAGGCCCTTCGCCCACATTCTCGCCAGCACGTCCGGCTTGCCGCGGTCGGTGCCGGCAACCGTCCAGCCGAACCCGTGCAGCAACTCCGCCATCGCCCGCACCCCGCTGCCGGCGGCGCCCACGCAGAACACGCGGGCCGGGGTGAACGGATCGAGCATCTCCCCAGCTTATCACAGCGAACCGGGGGGCTTGTCCCCCCGGACCGGACGTTCGGTGATCGGGCGTCTCGCTCGGTTCGCTGCGCTCACCGGTCCGGGGGGATGAACCCCCCGGCTCGCGACTGCGACTGAGCGGTCAGACCGCCTGCAACACCGCGGCGGCGGCCTGGCCGGTCTTGGTGCTGTTCACGCTGACGGCCGACGTGCCCTTCAGCGACAGCGGGCCTTCATGCACGACGTCGATCCCGCACAGCGGATCCGGCGTTTCAAAGCCGAGCGTCATCGGTAATTGGCGGTTCCGCAAAGCGAGCACGCTGCCGGCCAATTCCAGGGCGCCGCTGCCGGCGTCCGTGTGCCCGAAGTGGCTCTTCAACGCCGTGACCGGAACGCCGGCGAGGTCGGCGCCGAACAGCGTGTGATACGCCCGGCTTTCGACCAGGTCGTCCCACTTCGTGCTCTTGCCGTGGGCGTTGATGTGCCCGATGCCGGCGATCGAGGAGATGCCGCCGCGGTTCAGCGCGAACTTCATCGCGTTGGCGATGCCCGTCCCCTGATCGCTGCGGATGCCGTTACTGGCGGACCCGGTGCCCAACAGTTCGCAATAGATGTCCGCCCCGCGACGAACCGCATGATCGTACCGCTCCAGCACGAACACGGCCGAGCCTTCGCCGGCGACGGTACCGTCGCGACGGGCGTCGAACGGGCGGAGCGCGTGCTCCGGGTCGTTCGTTTGAGCGGACAGCTCCCCGGCGGAGCGCATCCGGGCGAGGTCGAGGGCGTCCGTGTTGCTGGACGCGGCGCCGGCGATCATCACGTCCGCGGCGCCGCGGGCGATCGTGCGGGCGGCTTCGTCCAACGCGAGGATCGCGCTGGCGTCCTGACAGGTCAGCGTGTTGTTCGGTCCGCGGGCATCAAGCGCGATGGAGACGTGACAAGCCGGCATGTTCGGCAGTTGGCGAAGCAGCCACAGCGGCGGCACGCTCGGCAGGCCCAACTCGCCCCAACGATCCGGGTCAAACGTTCCGTCCTTCTTCATACAGGCCGCGGCGCCCTCCACGAGGGCCAGCGGGCCCGGGGCAATGCGACCGGCGCCGAAGACCACGCCGACGCGCTCCGGATCGATGGATCCGTGCGACAGCAGGGCGTCCTCCGTGGCCAGATCCGCCGCGGCGACGCCCAGTTGGACGTCGCGGCTCATCGTTTTGAAGTGCTTCCGGTGGTTGACCAGATGCACGTTCGGATCGAAGTCCGAGACCTCCGCGACCAACCGGCCATGCGCCCCGAAGTCGTCGTCGCTCATGTCGGCCAACCGCGAGACGGCGTGAATGCCGCCCAGCCCGCCGCACAGGCCGTTCCAAAACGCCGTCCGTCCGATACCGACCGGCGACACGACGCCCACGCCGGAGATCACGATACGCGGGGTCCCGTCCGCACGCCGGGTCTGTGCGACCGGGCGTGGACGCCGCCGCGAACGGCGGGGGGAATGGGAATGCGATGTAGGGGGGATGGACATGATGTCCCGCTCGCCGGTGACGGACCGCGCCCGCAGCCGAATACCGAAGATGCGGGAGCACGCGACGGTGTAGACCGTCGACGGGCGCCGCGCGAAGGCGGGATTCAGCAGGAGCGCTCGATACGCACATCGGTCGCGAAGCGAGCGCGGCATGACGTTTCCAGCGCCGACCCGAAGAACGGATCGGTCTGAGACGTCACAACCGCACGAGCCTCACCTCCGAAGAGTTCGGGGCGACATCGAGTTCCGCTGACCGGCGGCTCTCGACGACGTCCGAGCGAATCGGAGTCGAAGTGCGTAACGGCAGTACGTCTGAGCAGTCTCGAGATTCGGTTCGCTCGCGTCCCACGGCGGGCGGATAGAATCCCAAGCTTGCGCAGCCTGACCAACCGTATTCGACGCCCAAGGCCCGGCATCGTCAAGCTACCTGTTGTCACGAAGACCGAAACAAGGTCGCTTTCCGAGATTTCCCGATAAGGGGACTGCTCGGTCCACCGCGTCAGGAATCTGGATGGACGGCCGTCAAGGGTGTAGACTGCCGGTCGCCGGGGGCTGTGGCGGAACTGGCAGACGCGCCGGATTTAGGTTCCGGTCTCTCACGAGGTGCAGGTTCGAGTCCTGTCAGCCCCATTTCACCGTTCACCTTCCCGGCAACCCCCGTGCCCGTCGGTCCGATTACGCTGATTTTGAACGGTCGGGCGGCTGTCGACGAACGCCTCCGCGAAGCTGTCGGCAGCCTGCGGGACTCCGGCTTTCAGGTCGATGTCCGCGCCTGTTGGGAGGACGGCGACCCCGCCCGTCACGCGCGGGACGTCGCCGAGATCCATGCGAAGCGCCGCGGCGACGCGGATCTGGACAACGCGGTGATCGTCGCCGCCGGGGGCGACGGGACGATCAACGAGGTCGCCGCCGCCCTGGTCGAGTGCGGCGGAGAATGCGAATCGGACGCCGGCGGCCCGATCCTCGGCGTGGTCCCGTACGGCACCGCGAACGATTTCGCGACGGCCGCGGGCCTGCCGGTTGATGATCCCCCCCGCTGCCTGTTGCAGATCCCGGATCTCACCTGTCACTTCGCCGACGTCGGCCGTTTGAACGGGCGGCCGTTCATCAACGCCGCCAGCGCCGGCTACGCGGCCCGGGTGACGACCGAGGCCGATCCGATGGTCAAGAAGCTGCTCGGCGGAATGGCCTACTGGTGGACGGGGCTGAAAAACCTGTCCGACACCGTGGGAACGGAGGTCACCGTGACCGCCGACGGCGATCGTTGGCGCGGGCGGGTGCTCGCCGTGGTGGTCGGAAACGGCCGCTACGCCGGCGGCGGGATCGCCGTCACCCCCCACGCCCGTATCGACGACGGTAAGCTGGAAGTGACGATCGTCCCGGAGGTCGGCGTTTCGGAATACAAAGCGTTGTACGACGACCTCGCCGCCGTGGCCGAGGGGCGCGATCCGAAACTGCTGACCATCGGTCGAGCGGAGAACATCACGATCGAGGCGGACGCCCCGATTCAGGTGAATCTGGACGGCGAACCGCTCACGGATCGTACGCTGAAATTCGACGTGCTGCGGAACGCGATCCGCGTGCTGCTGCCGGCGACTTCCCCGTTGCTGAGCGCCCCGTCGGAGCGGGAAGAGAGGAGCCTGTTGGGCATCGGCGCCGAACGGGGCTGACGGCGTTGTCTCCCGGCGACCTGTGGGACGCCGTGATGGCGTTCGCCGATCGAAATGCGACGGCGTTGTCGTACGTGGCGGCGCTCAGCGCGGTCGGGTTCTTCGGGGGACTGCTCGCGCTGCCCTGGCTCGTGGCCGGGATTCCCGCGGACTATTTCGTCGGGCCGCATCGGCCCGTCACCCGGTCGCCCCGGACGGGACGGCCGCTGTCTCCGACCGTCGTCTGGAGCGGCCGGATCGCGAAGAACCTCGCCGGCGTGACCCTGGTTCTCGCCGGCGTCGCGATGCTCGTGCTGCCGGGGCAGGGGGTGCTGACGATCCTCGCCGGCGTGATCCTCACCGATATGCCCGGCAAACGCCGGTTCGAGCGGGCCGTCGTGCGTCGGCCGGTGGTGCTCCGAACCCTGAACTCTCTGCGTCGGCGGCGGGGAGCGGAACCGCTGCGGGTCGACTGAAACCGTTCAGGCGACGCGAATGCGTTGCGGAAGCATCCGCTTCTCGATGCGGGCGCCGGTCGCATCGAACAGAAACAGGCAGTTGCGGACGGCGTCCCAGACGGCCGTCAGCCGCACGCTCCGCGGGCCGAGCAGTGTGTACTGACAGCCGCACGGCTTGCCGGCTCGGCTCAACGGAGCCGCCACGGTGCGAAACTGTGCCGTCAGCAAGTTTTCCCGGGCACAGAGCGTTTCGTGCACATAGGCGTGCAGTTGCTCCAGCGTTTTCGGGGCCGCGTGATGCGGGGCGGCCTTGGGCGGAGCGGGAGCGGCGGTGGCGGGGGCGTCGGGCACGAACGCCCGCATCGGCCGGCGAGTCGCTGTCGGTGGGGCCAGCCGCCGGGGAGCCGCGTTCGCGGCAGGATCGGCGCCCTCCCCGGGGCCGGCGTTCGCGGCACGATCGGGGAAGCGGCAGGACGCCGTGAACCCGCGCCGCCGTCAGGACCGCCCCCGATCGCTCCGAGCGGTTAGGATTCGCTCATGTCCGACTCCGCCGACCCGCCCGGCCCGCCGTCGTTTCATCTCGACGGCCGGCTCTACGTCAAGGAGATGCAGAGCTGGAAAGCGGTCGTCAAACGAGACTTCGCCAAGCTGTACTGCCACGCGAAGATGCCCGGCGAGGACTTCTACCACCTGCTGACCGGCGGCGAGGTGTACCTCGACAACGGCGAATCGAAGCTCTGTTTAAATTGCGCCGTCCGCACCGGCGTGCTGACCACCGACCGCCAGCATTGGCAGCGGGAAACGAAGCCGACGGACATTCGTTCGATCCCGAACAGCGACGTGGGGCTGGACTAGCAAGCCGATAAGCTTACTCCGCCGGACCACGCGTCTCCTCGTTCCCGGTCCGGGGGGATGAACCCCCCGGCTCGCCGAAGGGCGTGTTCACCGAGCGCACCGCAGCAACGTGCCGTCCGCCGAACCAAACGCACGCCGCCCCGACGGCAACGCACCCCAGAGCCGCAAGCAGGACCGGGGCGGGAAGGTGGGCGCCTTCCGTGACCTCGATGTCGAATCGCTCGCCGAGTTGCTCCTTGTAGCTGGCGATCGTCAGCAGGGCGCCGTTGCTGACCGCGTGCAGCAGCATGCCGGGCCACAGGCTGTCGGTTCGCACGCGCACCCAGCCCAGCAGCAGCCCGAGAAGCGTCGTGCCGATCAACCGGTCGAACATCCCCAGATCCTTCACGACATGGAAGAACCCGAAGGTGACGGCGCTGGCGACGATCGCCCAGACCGCGCCGAAAGGAACCTTCAGCCCGGTCAGCACGAAGCCTCGAAAGGCGACCTCCTCGCACACCGCCGGGGCGATCGCCACGCAGGCCAGCACCAGCGGCAACGGCAGGTTCTGGATTTGCTCGCCGAACTCCGCCAACCGGCCGGCTTCGCCGATTCGATCGGCGGCGCCGAGGGCCAGCAGCAGTTCAAACACCCCCGCCCACGCGCCCAGCCCGAGCAGCAGCCCGCCGAGCGCCCCCACGAACGTCGGCGGGCGGAGGGCGAACGTGATCCGCGGGACCCCCCCGGCCCACTTCGTGATCGCCCACGGCAGGCCGATGAACACCAGTACGGAAACCGCCGCGTTCGCGACCAGCAACGTCGGTAGATCGACGTCCGCGAGGCTCTCCACATCGGTCAGGCCGGCGAGCTTCGCCGGCACGCCGCCCAGCACCAGGAACGCGGCGACGCAGGCCAGCGTGCCCAGCACGATCGCTCCGAGCGGCGGTACGCCGGTGGGGCGCGACGGCGGTTTGAGGAACTCGCTCCACCCGCCCGGCCCGCCGTAGAGGATGGCGTCCGTTCCGAAGATCCGGGCGGCGATGCTGAGGGCCAGACCGGCGTAGCAGACGGTCGCCAGCACCGCCGCCAACGCGGGCAGCAGTTCGACCGTGCCGCCCAGCACCTCCCGGGCGAGCAGCACCAGATTGATCAACGGCGCCGCGGCCCAAGCGAGATCCAGTTCGATCGACGGGGTGAGGGCCAACCCGCCCGGCGCCAGGCAGCACAGCATCAGCGGGATGAGGTACGCCTGAGCCTCCTTGAAGCTGCGGGCCGCGCTGGTGACGGCCAGCAGCACCGCGGCGAAGAAGCCGGCCGTCAGCACCAGCAATCCCGCGGTCGCCGGCAGGCTCCACCAGGGGACGGCGTCGCCGAACAGTTCCCGGTCCAGACCCACCGCGTAGACCGTCGCCGTCATCGCGATCAGGTTCGCCGCGGCCGTCAGCACCGCGACCGCCCAGACGGCCACGAACTTGCCCAGCAGCACCTGCAAACGACTGACCGGCGCGGCGACCAGCGTTTCGAGCGTCCCGCGTTCCCGCTCCCCCGCGGTGCTGTCGATCGCCGGGTAGACGGCGCCGGTCGCGGTCATCAACAGCAGGATGAGCGGCACGACCGTGGCGAGACTGATCGCCCCGCCGCCCTTCGGTTTGATGGACTCCGTGACGAACCCTGCGGGGACTTCCTCGCCCAAGCCCGCCTCTTGGAGCCGCGTTCGCAGCGCCTCCTCGTTCACCGCATCCAACCGGGCGGCGATTCGATTTCCGGTCTGCACCGACAGCGGCGATCCGAACCGCGTCAGCAGGGTGAACCGAGGCTCAGCAGGGTCGTCGGAGACCTGGACGCCCAACTCCGCCCGGCCCTCCTCGACCACCTTCTCAAGCGTATCGCCCGGAAGCTCCGGCATGGACATCGACAGTTCGAGCCGCTCCCCTTCCGGGTTCAGCTCACCGGCTTGCTCCAGGAGGGACGTTCCCCTTTGGAAGACATTTTTGAACGCCGTGGCGTCCGCTTCGGACTCGAACACCACCGGCACCGGCCCGGCTTCCGCCGGATTGGTGGCGATCAGCACGTTCCGAAACAGCACGCCCAGCAGCGGGTAGACCAGCAGCGGCATGAGCACCAGCGTGATCGTCGTGCGACGATCCCGGAGGCTCTCCCGCAACTCTTTCAATGCGATCCGCGGCAGCGGATTGGGGGCGCCGGCGCCTCTCAAGGAATCGCCTGCAAACGGGTGGCGGTCGGGGCTTCGGCGAGGCCCTCCTCTTCACTGAGCAGGTCCACGAACATCTCCGTCAACGTCTCTCGCCCGGTCGCCGCCTGCAGTTCGTCCAGCGTACCCTCGTGCCGGAGCGTGCCGTGATGCAGCAGGCCGAAGCGGTCGCAGAACCGCTCCGCTTCCGCCAGGCGATGGGTGCAGAGAATCACGGCCCGCTGCTGCTCCCGAAGATCGCGGACGAACTCGAACACCCGCTGAGAGCCCACGACGTCCAGCCCGCGGGTCGGTTCGTCCAACAGCATCGCCGGCGGCTGGTGCATGACCGCCCGGGCGAGATTGACCCGCTGCGTTTGGCCGGTGGAGAGGCCGGCGCACCTTCGATCGAGAAACTCCGTCAGGCCGAAGCGCTCCGCGAGGTGCGCGGCTCGTTGGGCGGCTTCCTGACTCGGCACGCCGTACAGATCCGCAAAGAATCGCAGCGTCTCCCGCGGGGTCAGCCACGGGTACAACCCCGCGCTGGCGCTCACCAAGCCGATCCGCCGCTTCACGCCGTCGGGATCGTCGGTGACGCTGACGCCGTCGATTACGGCGTCCCCGCTGGTCGGTCGAAGCAGTCCCAGCACCATCCGCAGCGCCGTCGTCTTGCCGGCGCCGTTCGGTCCCATCAGCCCGTAAACCTCGCCCGGTTCCACCCGCAGGGAGAGACCGCGCACTGCGTGCACCGCGGTGGCGCCCTGGCCGAAGCTCCGCTTCAAGTCGCGGAGTTCGATCATCAGCAGGCGGCGTCGGGGCGGGAGCGGGGACGAACGCTCGGAGTGTATGCGAAGCGTCCCGGACGCGGGGAGCGTCCGGGACGCCGGCGGTGTCCTGAGCGTTGCTACGTCGCTTACGCCGCGGCGCGTTGGGCCTCGTAGGCGTTCAGTTTGTTGTAGAGCGTCTTCAAGGCGATGCCCAACTCCTTGGCGGTCGCCGGCTTGTCGCCGTCGTGCCTGTCGAGCGTGTGCAGGATCACTTCCTGCTCGATCTCCCGCAGCGTCTTGGGGACGTCGCCGTAGGTGGGGGCGGCGACGGAGCGATCGTCGTCGTCCATGTGGGCCAGTTTCAGGCCGACGTTGCCGGCGACGCTGCGGCGGGTGACCTGCGTGGGGAGGTCTTCCGGCTGAATCTGACCCTCGGCGAGGATCGAGGCGTGTTCCAGGGCGTTCGCCAACTCGCGGACGTTGCCGGACCAGTCGTGCGACCTCAGCAGTTCCATCGCCCGCGGGCCGACGGCCTCTTCGCCCACCTTCTTACCCGCCAGTCGGGAGAGCAGGAACGAGCACAGTGCCGGGATATCCTCGGCCCGTTCCCGCAGCGGCGGGAGATCCAGCTCGAAGGTGTTGACGCGGTAGATGAGGTCTTCGCGGAAGTCCCCGTCGCGGGACATCTCGTTGAGATCCTTGTTCGTCGCACAGACGATCCGCACGTCGACGGTGAAGGTCTCGTTCTCCCCGACGCGGCGGATCTCGCTGCTTTCGAGGAAACGCAGCAGCTTGACCTGCATCGGCTTGGGCAGTTCGCCCAATTCGTCCAGGAACAGCGTGCCGCCGTTGGCCGCTTCGAACAGACCCTTGCGGGGCTGATCGGCGCCGGTGAAGGCGCCTTTGCGGTGGCCGAAAAATTCGCTTTCGACGAGGTGCTCCGGCAGGGCGCCGCAGTTCACCGCGACGAACGGCCCGCCGGCCCGCTTACTGCTGGCATGAATCGCCTTGGCGACGACCTCTTTTCCGGTCCCGGTTTCGCCCAGGATCAGCACGCTGGCGTCGGTCGGGGCGAACTTGGCGATCTTCTTCTTCAGCGCGAGCATTGCCGGCGTCGAGCCGATGAACTCGCGGTCGTCCGTCTTCAGCTTGACCGGCTTCGGGCGATCCTCTTCCGGCCACTGTTCGAGCGCCTTCAGTTCACGGATATGGGCGAACGCTTCGCCCAGCTCCGGCATCTGGAGCGGCTTTTCGAGAAATCGCAGGGCGCCGTATTCGAGGGCCCGCTTCGCTTCCGGCAGATCGCCGTGGCCGGTGCAGATGCAGAACTTCGTGTTCGGCGAGACGTTGTTCAGGTGATCCGCGACGCCCCAGCCGTCCACGCCGCCGGGCATGCGGAGGTCGATTAGGGCTGCGTCGAAAGGCTTGCCCTCGGCGACGGCGGCGTCCAGCGCGGCGATCGCCTTCACGCCGTCTTCCACGACCGTCACGTCCCCCTCGGCGATCAGCGGGACCTCGTTCTCGTACACAAACCGGATGCCCGGTTCGTCGTCCACGCAGAGCACGCGCAGCGGAGCGGGGGCGTTGTTCGACATAGCGGCATCCTTGCCTGGCACGGTGATTGCATCGGAGATCAGCCTGGGAGGGGTCGTGGAGAGCGACGCCGCGGCTGACGGGCGAACGGTAGCTGAACCTTCGCGCGCCGGGAAGACCGGTTTTGAAGGTTTTGCAATGTTCGCCCCGAGGATTTGCTCGGGGAACACCCCATGCCCCGCGCCGGCGAACCCCGGAACCCCTACGCGGCAGACGTCCCCCCTCGCTGACGCTCCATCAGCAGCGGCGCCAATCGCTCCGCGGCGAAGACGCGATTCACGGCTCCGAAGTGGCCGCCGTAATGAAAATCGCGAACCCACGCCGGCCGCCAGCGGTATTCGCGGAACCGGTCGTCGGCGGGGTCCGTCCGCTCGAACCCCGCCCAACCGGCGGCCGGGCGGCGAAGGCGGTCGGTCGTGCCGAGGGCGGTCATGAGGAGGACCAGAATCGGCCAATCCAGCCGACTGCAGAACGAATCGATGCCCTCGTCACAGCGCACCTCGAGCGCCGCGGCGTCCACGGTCGGCGAGCAGGCGGGACTGAGCAGCACGGTTCGCGTCGCCGTCACCCCCGCCGGCAGCCGCCGTAGGGCATGCAGCGCGACGGAGGCCCCGCCGCTGTAGCCCACGATTGAAACGGGCGCCGCCGGGAACCGCTCGCGGTGATCCACAATACGCCTCGCCGCTTCGGCGCCTCCTGCTTCATGCATCTCGACGTCCCACAGGTGCCGAACGGCCCGGAAGAACCAACCAGTAGTCCAGTCGAGCACTTCAATACGGCCGGTCAGTCCGCCGTCCGCCAAACCGAGAGCCAAGTCGGCCTCCGCGAAGCTGCGGCTCTGAATGCCCGGCAGGATCAGCGTCAGCCCGGCCTGCTGAAACGCCGGATCATTGAGGCGCTGCGCCCGCCCTTCCACGAATCGCCCAAGCGGGCAGACCGGGACGCGAAGCAGCGACGCCCATCCCGCGCCCCGACGTCGCCAACGATTCGGCCACGGCGAACGAGTCGGCGGGGAGTCAGCGGGAGGCGCGCTCGCCATCGGTGTCTCCCGCAGACTCCCGCGATTCGGCGTCCGAGATACGTTTCATCGCCGTGTTCAGCAATCGGTCGGGCGACTGGACCGTCACGGGCAGCTTGAGCAGCCGATAGCGCCCGTTCGGGTCATCCACTTCGACCGCGACGGCGACTTCGTTTCCGCCGTCTTCGCAGCCGACCACCGTCACTTCGAACGGGAAGTCCCAGCCGCCGTCTTCCCGGGCGACGGGATCGAGCGGCGTGACTCCCACCCGGTCGGTCGGGCTGTTTGCCCCGAGGATCTTCAGCGGCGCCGTGCGGCGGTCGGTGACCGTCACGGTCGCCGTCGTGGTTTGGCCCTCCCGCTGATAAATCATCACCGCGGGCGGTTCGATGCGAATCTCATGCGGGCCGACGCCGTAACGCAACTTGACGGTCTGCTCCACGGCGGCTCCCGCCGGGTCGGTGCAAACGACCTTCACTTCATGTTCGTGCGGGCCCTCCGCCTCGCGGGCGGTATCCGCCCGGACGATCAGTTCGGCGAACCCGCCCGGTTCGATCACCGTCGGATCGGCGGGGTCGAACAGGTCGCGGTTGAGCAGCGGGGTGAGGCAACCGCAGTCCGGTTGGACGGCGGTCACCGTCAGCGGTTCGTCGCCGGTGTTCGTCAGCCGGAACGGGGCGTGGATGTGGCGTCCGCCGGGCACCGCGGGGTTCGCGGCGACATGGCCGCTCGTCCCGAGCGGTGAGCGATCGTGCGAGACGGCATCCCGGGGCGAACCGGGCAGACCGGCGGCGACGCACGCCAGACAGAGCGGAGCCGCGGCCAGCAGCGGCGCAAAGCGACGGAGGCGGGCGGAGAGGACTGCGGACGGCACGAAAAACCCCGGACGGTGGATTGACCGACCGGGGTGGTAGCAGCAAATGCGTCGGCCGCGAAGTGCGACCGTTCGCCCCTACAGTTCCGCTTCGGTCGGCAGGACGAACGGCTCGCGGTACTCGCGAATCAACATCCCGTTCGCCTCGTCCGCCCGATCGCCGGTGAAGTTCTCGCCGGCCAGCGAGAGCGTCGGGCCGAGCGTCAACGGCGTCGCGGACAGGTCGACGTTGTTGTACTCCAGGTGCTGAACGGTGTCCTTCAGCGTTTCGCGTTCGGTCGCGTCGCCCTGCGCGGCGGCGATCTCTTCCAGCGGCGCCTTGTTCCCCATCAGGTAGGAGATGTTGCCGAGGTGGCACAGGGCGCTGGAGAGGTGGCCGTCCTCGATGTCCGCGGACAGCGTCGACCGATCGCCGGAGCGTACGGCGTTCAGGAAGTTTTCGTAGTGGTCCTGATCGGACCCGCCCTTGATGTTGCGAACGAGCTTGCCGTCCGGGTCCAGGATCGAGCTGGAGTTGTAGCCCCACTGAATCGCGGTGCCCTCGGTGCCGTAGAAGACGACGCCGATGCGGTTGCCCCGCTTCTGGCCGTCCGGGCCGTGGATCTCCAGGCCGCGGGTCTCGAAGATAATCCGCTTGTCGCCGTATTGATGGACGGAGACCTGCGTGTTCGGCGTGTTCCCGGCGTCTTCATAACCGAGCCGACCGCCGTAGGAGCTGACCGAATCGCCCAGCCCGTCGACGCCCAGGCCCCAGCGGGCCACGTCCATCTGATGGATGCCTTGGTTGCCCAGGTCGCCGTTGCCGGTGTTGAAGTCCCAGTGCCAGTCGTAGTGCGGGTTGTAGATCCCGGCGCTGCTGCGTTCGGGCCGATAGATCGGCTCGTCCGCGGCCGGGCCGACCCACAGGTTGCGGTCGAGCTGCGAAGGGAACTGCAGCGGCGAATCTTGCTTGCCGATGTCCTTGCGGCGCTTGTAGCAGAGGCCGCGGGCGAGCTTCACCTCGCCGATCTCCCCGGCGAGGACGGCTTCGACCATCTCCCGGGTGCCCTGCATCGTCCGGCACTGGGCGCCGTACTGGCAAAGCCGGTTGTGCTTGCGGGCGGCCTGCACGATGCGGCGGCCCTCAATCACGTTATGCGAGACCGGTTTCTCGACGTACACGTCCTTGCCCGCCTGAATGGCGTGCACGCTTTGCAGGGCGTGCCAGTGGTTCGGGCTGGCGACGGAGACGACGTCGATGCTGTCGTCCTCCAATAGCTTGCGATAATCCGCGTAGGCGTCCGGCTTCTTGCCGGTCTTGGATTCGACCTTCTCCACGCCCAGCTTGGCCAGCAGTTCGGCGTCCGGATCGACGACCGCGGCGACCTCAACGTTCCCGCCCTGCTCGTTGATCTTCAGGTAGTTGGCGATGTGCGAGCCCGAGCCGCGGTTCCGCAGACCCAGCACGGCGACGCGAATCGTTTCGTTCGGTCCTTTGCCGGCGCGGGCGGCGCCGAAGGCGGTATAGGGGGCGACCGATGCCGCGGCGGCGGCGACGGAGGCCGTCTGCAAGAAGGACCGACGGGAAGCGTGCGGCAGCGGCATTGAAGGTGTCCGGGGGCGAGTACGGGAACGCACCAGCGTACCGGGATCAGCGAACCCCGATCAATGCCCCGCCGTCGCGATGCCCCGCGGAGTCCCGTCGCCGCAACGGTTAAACCGTTTCGCACCAGGCGAACTGCGCCCCGCCGACGGCGGCGAGGGTATCGGCCGCGGTCGCCAAGCGGGCCGCCTCGCCCGGTTCGGACAGCGGCACGGCGAACAGGTCTTCTGCCAGTTCGTCGCTCAGGCCGCTGAGTAGATAGATCCGCGCGCGATCCGCCGCGTTCGCCCACGCCGTCGCGGCGAGCAGGTCCGTCGGTCGGAACTGCCGCAGGCTCCTCAGCACGTCGGCCGGTTCGTCCGCTTTGGCCAACTCCGCCAGTCCCGGCGGCGGCGAGCCGGCGAGATCCGAGAGCACGACGATCTTCCCTCCGCGTTCGACCAGCCGGCGGGCCGCGTCCAACGCTCGGGCCGTCGCCTCCCATTTGTCCGCCGCGCCCGGCGCCACGGCGACGACGACGACCTCGCTGCGGATCGGCGCGGTCACCCGCCACAGATCGTTCAGCGTCGTACGACCGCGGCGGAGAACCGAATCGCTGCCGCCGGCCACCACGGCCGCGGTGCCGCCGTCGGCGGCCGGGATCGTCTGCACGGAGAACTGCGTGCCGAGTAACCAACCGGCCTCGTCGGCCAGCTGACGGAGGGGGCGTTCGTCCTCGGGACGCAGTTCCGCGTGTCCCTGACCGCGGGACTTCAGCACGGCTTCTTCGTCCGACAAGCCGGGGATGAACACGCTGTTCGTTCCCGCGACGCCCAACAGCGGATCGAACCGCAACGCCCCGCAGGCGACGACCACGTCGGCTTCCAGCACCGGCCGGGCGAGGTAGACGCGGTCGCCGGCCGCGGTGCTGGCGAGATAGCCGCAGGCGTCCTCCTCCTCCGGATCGTGCCGGGTGAAGGTCGCTGTGCTCGCTGCGGCGCGGGGCAGTCCGCCGCGGATCAGGGCCAGCCGGACCGGGTCGACGCCGGCCTTCGCCAACTCCGCCCACACCCCGCCGACGACCGCCGCGGGGTCGGTGAGGTCCGCGGACAGAGCGAGCGTGACGTGATCGTCCGGGATGACCGAGCGGGAGAGCTGCGGGAACTCGATCGGGTTCGCGAGCGCGTCTTGGACGGCGGCGACCGGATCGGCGACCGAGGTCGGACCGGGGCGGCAAACCGTCAGCGAGGCGCCGGTCGCGAGGGGGAAGGCGCCGTCGGCGCCGGCCGCAAAGGTCAGTTCGGCGGCGGCGGGGGCTTCGGGCACGAGCGGGGCGAACCGGGGACGGGAGCAGGGAACGAACGGCGCAGGGCGGCTATCGTAGAGGCCGCCGCCGCCGAACCCCCGATCGAGGAGCCGGTCGCCGCGGCCGTCTCCTCGATTGAGAGTCGCGACGCCGGGGGAGGCGCCGCGCCCGATCCGCCGGAAGAGTTCGATGAGGACGACTCCCTGATGATCCGCCTGCAGGGCGGGGACCGGGCGGCGTTCGACGAACTCGTCAGCCGACATAGCGGGCCGCTGTTCGGGTTCTTCCTGAAGAACACCCGCAGCCGGCCGCTCGCCGAAGACCTCACGCAGGACACGCTGCTGAAGGTGTACCGGAAGAACTGGGACTACCTGCCCACCGGCCGCTTCCGCGGCTGGCTGTACCGCATCGGGCGGAATCTGATGATCGACGCCGCCCGACGATCGCGGCGGGATGCACTGGTCCGCAGCGTGCGGGTCGACGCGGACGGCGAGGGATCCCCGCTGGATCGGATCGCCGGCGACGGCGATTCGCCCGACGACATCGCGGAACGTCGCCTGTTCGCCGAGTTGGTCGACGAACTCTTGGCGGAACTGCCGGACGATCAGCGGGAGACCTTCACGCTGCATCACTTCGCCCACGTGCCGCTGCCGGAGGTGGGGCAGGCGATGAGCGTGAGCACCTCCACCGCCAAAAGTCGATTGCGGTTGGCCCGCGAGAAACTGCGGGCGAAGCTGGCCGATCGCGGCATCCGTGATCCGTTCGCCGCGGATGAGAGTTAGCGATGAATCGCCAGCCCGAAGCGTCAGCGAGGGATTCGGGCCTCGCCCGCTGAACGCCTTTGCGGCTGCGTCGCGTCCCTCGCTGACGCTTCGGGTTAGTATGTCCTACCACACGGAGATCCATAGATGCCCTTTTTCAGCCGCCTGACGGACATCGTCACCTGTTCGCTCTCCGACCTGCTGGCGGAGACCGACGATCCCGCAGCCGCGTTGGCCGAAATCATCGCGGAGATGGAGCTGGGCCGGGCCGGCGCCGCCCGCAGCGTGGCGACCGCCGCGGGCACGGTGGGACGCCTCACGCGGGAGATCGAAGAACAGCGGGCCGAAGCCGAGCGCTGGCAGGCCGAGGCGAAGCGGGAACTCTCCGCCGGCCGCGAGGCCGAGGCCCGCGTCGCGCTGATGCGCCGGCGGGAAGCGGCGGACGTGATCGCGGGGCTGGAGCAGGAGTTGGGCAGCGCCTCGGAATTGCACCGCCATCTGCAAACGACGGCTCGGGCGTTGGAGGCGCGATTGAACGACGCCAAACGAAAACGGGCGGCGCTCGCCGCCCGTTTTCGTTTGGCG